>JAFGFR010000145.1 GCA_016930955.1 Victivallales bacterium
AGCACGCCGCAGGCATCGCGGAGGAGGCCTTTCTCGACGACATTGACGGCTCGTTCCAGCCCTTTATACGCTATATTCCCGAGAAACTTGCGGGGCGGATCAATGATCCTTCCGGAGCTGCCGCCACAGCGGAGTCCAAGCCAAAAAGCTACCCCTTGATAATTTACCTTCACGGCTATTCGCCCTTTTTAAACATCGTGAACTGGAGTCTTCCGCCTGAAGGCCTGACGGGGCTTGCGGACAAGCTCGAGGCGTTCATGGCGATGCCTTTCGCGAGGGGCAACACCGACTTCCAGGGGATCGGGGAAAGGGATGTGCTGAGGGTAATCAACGAGATGCGGGAACGCTTCCCAGTGGACGTCGACAGGATCATCCTCACCGGGATGTCCATGGGGGGCATGGGCGTATGGAATATAGGCTCCCATCATGTGCACCTGTTCGCCGCGTTGGTGGTCATCTCCGGCAGGGGGGATTTCTACTTCTGGCACAAGCTTGACCCCGAAAAGGTTCCCGTCTATCAAAGGCTGCTGATTGACCGCGAGTTCGCCGCGTCCCATCTGCCCAATCTCGCCGACATCCCGATAAAGGCATTTCACGGTTCTGACGACAGCCTGATCGGAGTCGAGGAGGCAAGGCACATGAGCGAGCTGATTTCGCCGCTAAACAGAAACTTCGAATACACCGAGATCCCCCTCGGGGATCACTGGATTCAGAAGATCGTCTTCGAGAGACCCGATCTGGCGGAATGGCTTCGCGAAACTCGGAGGACCACTCCCGATTCTTTCGAGTTTGTATCGTACCATCCTTCCTACAACCAAGCGCACTGGATTTTTATAGCTGAGTACGATAGCCCTTCGATGCCGGCAAGGGTAAAGGCGGGTGTCCGCGACGGCAAGATATTGATAGAGGCATCGGGGACGAAAAGCCTTGTGCTCGACAGGGACAGGATGCCCCCGGGAATCAGGGATTATCCCCTGGAGGTGCTGCCCGCAAGCATAAAGATCGTCGAGACGGCAGATTTCGCCAACGACAATAAGCCATTCCGCTGGGGTGCTGTCAAGGATGCCTTCCTGCAGCCGTTCATCTTCGTCAACGCAGGAAGCGAAGAGGAGGTTTTCAACAACGCGGTATCGCAGTGGAAAAAATTCGCCAATGCCATGCCGAGGATAAAAAAAGAGGATCAACTCACTGCCGAGGATCTCAGGGATTTCAACATTTTCCTCTTCGGCGGGCATAAGACAAACCCTCGGATCAACAAGGTGCTGAAAGGCTCCCCGGTGAAAATAATTGATGGGGATTTCATCGTGGGGGATGAACGCATGCCATCAGACGGGAAAGGGCTCTTTCTGCTGCGCCAGAGCCCATGGAACCCGGGGAAAAGCGTGGTCATACAAATCGGATTGGCCTGGGGCTTGAACTGTGCCAGGAACCACATGTACGACTTCATCCCTGGATATATGGTATACAGTCCGGAAGGCAACCCCAGCGATCCCTTCGGGGGGAACCTGGCTGTCAGAGCAGGATTTTTCAACAACGGGGGCGGGCTGTGAACAAACAGGTGAAAATTTGCGGAATTCGCAGCACGGCGATTGTGCTGATGGCCGCGGCTGCGATAAACATAGCCTTGCTGCAGGCATGCAGCTCCGGGCCCGGGGAAGCCCCGGTGGAATTCTCCTTATGCGGTGAAACCGCAGGCAAGGAAGGACTCTTCCGTTTCATCCAAGACTGGGATCCCGTGAAAGGGATCTCTTTGAGGCTCGGGAATGAAGGGGGCTCCGCAAAGTGCGTTCTACAGATTAGGCGAGGGGCCGTGTCGGCTGCAATCGAGCATGGGGGCGGGGAAAAACAGCCCACGCCATTCATCATCGAGACAAGCAAGCCGTTTGAAGAGGTGAGCAAGGATATTCCCTGTGTGCTCGAGATCACGCGGCACTCTTGGAAACTTTTCATCGACGGCATTGAGGCATGCCGGGTTCGTCCGCCGTTTGTGCCGTTTACTTTCGAGCTGCCTGAGGGTTCTGCCCCGTCGGAAGGCTTGAGGTTCCAGCAGACCGCGAAATTCTTCTTCCACGACGACTTCATGATCGAGGAGAAATCCGAGAACCCGCTGGACAACTGGGAAATACTCTCCGGTGAATGGCATGTGCACACGGCCCTCGAGGTAGCCAAGGAGCAGGCGAAGACGAAAAAAATCAATACGGCTCCGCTCCAGCCGGAAAGAAGCTCCAATTTCTACAGCATCAAGGGGTCTGGCAAGCCTGGGCTTATAGCGGCAGGCTATCCCTTCCACAACAACTATTCTTTGCAGGCATCCGTGCTGCCGGCGGAAGGGGACTCGGGCCTGGCCTTCTACATCCAGGACGAGAATAATTTCCACACTCTGATGCTTCGCGTTTTCCCTGAAGGCGAGACTTTCGCAATCTTGTCCAGACATCGGGAAGGGAAGGATACTGAGGTACTCAAGGCTGTCAGGCTGCATGTCCCGCCGGGGCAATGGTTCATGCCCAGGGTCGAGATCATGGACGAAAATGTCAAGGTGTTTGTTGACGGTACGCTTGTGATGGAGCTTGCCATGCCCCTTCCCCCTGGTGGGCAGTTCGGTTTGTACACGAGTTCAGAGGGAATCTCTATATTCGATGATGTTTCGGCCGAATCTCTCGGGCGGCTCGACCTGAGCATGCCGGGGCAGATAAAACTACATACTGTCGAGTCAATCGGTGACATTTTCAGCCAGACTTCTTGGTGGCAACGCATCACAGGCGCGGCGCACGAGGAGAGGCTTTTCCCCGGAAAGTCGAGACAGAACCGTCATTTGATTCTTGGCAGCGTGTCGGATCAAGTGGCGGTGTCGGAGATGACTTTCCTGCCTGTCTCGCAGGATTTGAAATGCGGGATAATCTCCGGATGGCAGGGGAAATCCTCGCCATCCCATAAACTTGTGCTGCACAAAGAGCGTACGAAACAGACTTTGCGCTACGAAAGACTGGAAAACAATGATGCCGCGCCGGTGACGCTAGCCGAGACGGAATTGCCGCCCTCCGCACAAGGCGAGGCTGTGTCGCTCAAGATCGTCTCCCAGAAATGCGGCCTGCAGAGGCTTTATTTCAACGGATTGCTGAGGATGACAGTGAAGCTCCCGCAGGCCCTGGACGGTGCCTCAGGCGTGTTTCTCGCACAGGGCGGCGAACTCGATATGCGTGATATAAACATAAGCTTTAGCCCCGAGAAGGTATCTGCAGACAAGCCCGAGAAGAACCAGCATTTCACAAACGACCCGTTCATGCGCCATTGGGCCAGCCCGGCAGGCGAATGGATAAAGGACGCGGAGGACAACAGCATAACCTGGCACAAGAGCGACTTTTTCAGGAAATTCACGATAGACATGCCTGTCGCGGATAACTCCGAAGTACATATCGGCGCTGAAACCAGATCTGACAAGGGAGAGATTATCTTGCGTAACTCACCCTCGGAGACCAAACTTTTCATTGGCGAGTCCGAGATCCCGCTTGTCAGCGCCAACCTTCTGGGAATCTTCAATGACACGCCGCAGGACAAAAGAAGAATCTCGCTCACCATCGAGGATTTCTGTGCGTGGGCCGAGGCAGACAGCACCATGTTGTTCAATGTGACTTTGCCGGGCAGACTCTCCAGGTCAAAAATCTATCTCAAGGGCTTCTCTGACAATCACCTTGCGACACTTCAGGCCTTGAGGAGCGACGTTCTGGATTTTCATTTCTCCGAGGCCCCTCACGCATGGATACGCAACGGGGGGGCATGGCAGGTGATAAACCGTTTCCAGTGCGACCCGAGATGGTCGCATATGAATGGAGAGTCGGCGGACGACCTCGCGTCGCTCTGGGCAAAGTACCGGATCGAAGGTGACTTCTGTGTCGAGATGTACGCGGGGATGCGCCATGGGGCTGAATGGTATGACCGCGTCGGAGACCTGAACCTGACGGTCATGAACCGTGAATACAATCCATCCTCGGGCTATACCTTCATATGCAGCGGGTGGGATCCAGACCACAGCCAGAAGCTCACCCGTTTCCTCCGAAACTCGAGACTGCTCGACAGCACGGACAAGTATCTCAGCCCCCGTGTGCGTGATGGCAACGTCCGGAGGATTTTCGACCCGGTAATCGCCAGAGGACGCGATGTACATGGGGCATGGTACTATATCAAGGCAAGAAGAGTCAAAAACACTGTCGAGTACTATTTCGACAACGAGAAGGTATTCTCCTTCGAGGATCCGGAACTTATTGAATCGGGAGGCATCGGGATCTGGACTTTCATGAATTCTATGATGGTGGCGCGTGTAAGGGTGGCCGCGTCCTCGATCTCATTTGGCAAACTGGGGTCCTCGGAGGTGCCGGCCTCGGAGGTCTTGCGGACACAGCAAGAGCCCATCACTGAACCTCCCCGACTGACTCTTAACGGGTTGCCGGCGAATCTAATGACATCGAAGTCGTGGGAGGTCGCCCCCGATGCCGCCGGTGCGCCAAAGATAGCTTTCAAATCCCAAAACACCTTCACGGTGACGAACACCCTCGGCGGAGGCAAGTTCGCGGCAAACGCAAAGGACATCATACACAAGGAAGGCACAATCACAGGCTGGCAGTGCAAAGTCAAATCCACCCGGGACGCACGCTTCAATTTCCACTTCGAGCTGGGGCTTCTAGTGAAGAACAACGAGTTCAGCACAATACAGCGTTTCTTCCACCATATATGCGGCGACGACTACGACAAAGGCTTGTATCAGCTATCGGGCAGAAGTTTTGCCGGGCAAGCCGGAGGCGACAAGCATGAGTCTCCAGATCTTTCAAAGTGGAGGGTCATCAATATCCCACTGCCCAACGTGCCGGCGAAGTTCAGGGGAAACTCAAGCTTGCTATGGAGGGTCGTGGGATTCGGCAACATGCAGCCTGGCGACATTGTAATGGGCCTTGGGGACGGGCCGGGAGACAGTTATTCCGTGGCAGATTTCAACCCGATTTTTCTGAACCCGCCAGAGGCGGCATTGGCCAATGCAGATGATAAAATCGACCATTTATCGCTATCCCTGCCAGGAATGACATTAAGGCCAAGTTCGGTCGAGGACCTGAACAAAAACATGGGCGACATCACCCTCAAGGGCATTGTCTCAGCGCAGCTCGAAGTCGGACAAGACAAACCCATACCCGTACAATGGGTGCACCCAGAATCACTGAACGACTGGGAATGCCGCTGGGATTCCCGGAAGCACAGCTCAATCATCATATCCAGCCCCTTCCCCTTCCGCGCACTGAACAGCACCAAAATAGATTTCAAAGTCAACGGGTTCACAATGACCGCCGAGGATATGATCAACAACGAGTTCCATATATCAATCACCGAAAGTACAGACGATGATTTCAGAAAGTCCCTGGCTAACGACTTGGTCGAGATTCAAGTGCAGACCGCCGAACAATCCAAGACATTCAACCTGCAATGGAAAGATTGCCCGAACATCGCCCCGCCACTGCTTGTTGCCATCACAGGAATCACCCCGCTATGGATGCCTTTCGAGAGCCAGGAAACCAGAAAACCCTTGCTGTTCTCACCAGAAAGAATGAGCTTCGAATGGGAGGATGACATCAAGAGAGTATGCCTGCAGGTCGCCAACTCCCACGGCAAGCAGCGATTGTCCACAGGATTCAAGACCGACATATTGCTTCCCAGACATCCGGTGCTGCAGTTCATCTACAAGGCCGATCCGATGGCCAACATCAGCCTGCGGCTCGACAGCAATGTCTTCGCGAAACTGAGCGAGCCTTTTCCAAAAGCTAAAAATGTCAGGTTTTCATCGGATTTCCGAAGCGACGGCACCTGGCGCTACTGGACAGGGCTACTCCCGGATGCATTCGACACCATCTCATTCTCAAACAAACTGTACAACATTGCCAACCTGACATTCGGCTCCTTCCACAATGTGGACCAGACTGGACAAAACTCCAGACTGATGCTTAGTGACATCACAATGGGCCCAGCAGTGAACTCATCGGGACAGCTGGCCTTCACACCACATTATTTCTCCATTTCCGACACAGTCACCGTCGAGACCGCGATCCTTTCAGGGCAGGATGCGATTGTCAAAACGCCGGAGGACCCGGCATTCGAAAGCGCAAATTGGATCGAATCCCCCAACAAATCCAAGCACACGCCAGACATCTCAAAAATCGATGAGGGGCTTCATCAACTCGTTCTCAGAGCCACCGACAGTGAAGGCAGAACTTCTCCGGTCTCAGCATTCCCGTTCATCTATGTCAAAACACCACCAAGCGCGAAACTCGCATTCAAGAAAACCGACTCGCCAGAATTCAACGATTCATTGCTCAAGCTCCAGTTCGACCTCGTATCGAGTGTCCCTGTTGATCTATCGTCAATCCAGGCCGTCTTCAAAGGCAAGCCTGTGGCTCTCTCCGACGGCTACACGGTCTTCAAACGCTCAGGCGACTCTGAGTTCCTCGAGATAAACTGGCCATTCGCACTCAAAAACGGAATACAGACCATGAATGATCAAGACATTGAAAATCTTGTTCTCAGTGGAATGAAAGACGGCACTGGGAACAAGATTGCAGATATGTCCGCACCCATCAAGATTGACTTCGCAACCGACAAGCACCCGCCGACATACCTCAAACCGGGAATTCCAGCATCAATGATCACAAGGCTCGATTCAGACTGGAACTTCCGCAACCCGGTTGCTTTCGCCATGAAACGCTTCAGCTGTAAAACATTACACGAGGAAGATGGCACGTTCGCAAGGTTCAAGCCTGCCAGAAACGGCACTGTCGTATTCGCAGACGACAAGGACAAGAAATCCCCGAAAATTGACGGAAACTCATTCATAGCCTTCAAGTGGCGATTCAACAACAGAAACCCCAAACCAGGCTCCGAGGCATTGCGTTTGCAATTCACAAACGGGCCTAATAACATTGTGATAAATCTGAAGGACATCAAATCTATCGGTCAGAAGGGTCTAAACGCTTACCCCGCAATTCCAGACGGCGCACAATGGCAGACCTTGGTGATAGATATCAAAAGCCTGCTCAAATCCAGGGCGAATAAAAAAACTCAGGAACTGGCCAAGACATCGGTCAAGCTAATCAGATTCGAGGTCAAGGATGTGGAAGAAAAATACTCGATGGACCTGCTGGCCTTCTCGGTATTCAAAAAATCATCACATGATGATAAAATCCGACTGGACGGCTATGACAGCAGTGGGATAGCGGGTGTGTCCTGGAAGCTGCTCGACGAGGACGGCAAAATTGTTGGCGAGGGCGATAACGTGACTCCTGAGATAGCCCTCAGCTCGCTTCCGGGCAACGGCAAAGTCCAGTGGCTTTTCGCCTCCTTGCTCGACAGAGCCGGGAACCGTGCCAGACCGATGATTTTCCCGTTGAAACTCGATCCTCGCCCGAAACCTCCCGAACCGAAGAAAGATGCCCCCGCCAGCACTTCCAATGCAAGCGAAGAAAAGACTGAAATCGACACGCCAGGAGAAAAAGTTGATAACTAAACTAAAGCTTCCCAAGGCCGATGCCAACATGATCGAGGGGACAATCGGCAAATGGCTCGTGTCAGAGGGCGACACCGTGATGAAAAACCAGCCAGTCGTGGAAATCGTGACCGACAAGACTGTATTCGAGCTGGAGTCACCCAAGGCCGGCATCATTAGAAAAATCTCCGCGCCAAGGAACAGCGTCGTCCCGCCTAACTTCGTCATAGCACTCATCGGGAAAAAAGACGACACACTGCCCGAAATTGATTCATACAACCAAAGGCTCCTGCAGAGGCACAGCACAAGAATTGTCAGTAAAAAAGAAAAAAGCCACACCCTGCGCGAACCGCCGGCTGAATATTCCACAACCAAAAGATTCAGGGCAACGCCATCGGCAAAAAGACTCGCCAGGACAAACAACATCAATATCGAGGATATAGCAAAGCTTCACGGGGACATAGTCATAAACGAGAAAATGGTCAGGCAGTTCATCGAGCAAAGACAGGGAGGACAATGAGCACGCGCATCGCACTGGTAACAGGAGGTTCAAGGGGAATCGGCAAAGCCATTGCCGCAGAGCTGGCTCGGGCCGGGTTGAAAGTCGCAATCACCTACAAGGAGGGAAAGGATGCCGCCGAGCACACCGCCGCGCAGATCAACTCCTTCGCGTCCGAATCAACGCAGCCCTTCCATGTGGACATCGAGAACCCGGAAAGCATAAAGACCCTATTCCAAAACGTAAAGAAATCACTCGGCACGGTAAGCGTGCTTGTCAACAACGCAGGCATACACTCCCAGTGCCCACTGCCCCTCCTGTCCGACCAGGAATGGAACAGCATGATCACGACCAACCTCTCGGGTGCATTTTTGTGCACACGAGAAGCCGTCAGGGATATGATGCGGCAGAAATGGGGCAGGATCATCTTTGTGTCCTCCGATGCCGCGATGCTGGGTGAGAGCATGGGATCACACTATGCCGCCTCGAAGGCCGGGATGATCGGGCTTGCGAAATCCGCAGCCCGCGAGCTGGCACCGTACTCGGTCACCGTGAACACGATCGCGCCGGGATTCATTCAGACGGACATGACCGCAAACACAGACCCCGCCGTCTCACAGAAGCAGACATCCGCAATACCCATGAGAAAATTCGGCACACCGGAAGATGTGGCGCATATAGCCGCATTCCTCGCAAGCGACACCGCCGGATACATCACCGGCCAAACCATATCTGTGGACGGCGGCCTGCACATGTGAGTTGTGAGTTCCTCTTGTAGCCAAATCATAGATAC
>JAFGFR010000146.1 GCA_016930955.1 Victivallales bacterium
AAAAAGGTGAAAAGCGAGATAATCCTAACATGTTATATACAAATATTTTACCTGTCATTTTTGAGATTTAACTGCTTCATTTAGGTTCAAATCTCCGCGTGAACCGCGTTGGGGGCGCAGACGCGGCAGACGGTGCGGCGAAATGGCTGGTGCATACCATCAACTGCCTGCGACCGCCATTTCTCCGGCACCATCGGAATCGGGATTGATTCTGCTGGTCAAGGGTTCTTCATCTACCGGGGAATTTTTAATGTGATTGTCTTATCTTCTCCACGTCCACCACGGGACGCTTCCAGTTCTTGACCCAGCGCTGAGTCCCAATCACATTGACATGCATCCTCTCAAAATCCTTGAGATCATGCTTCTCGGAACGTATATAGCACAGCGGGAAGAACTCCCCGGCAACCTTCACCGCTACAGCATGGGTTACATAAACGGAGTCTTTCAGCGGCAACACGGTGCCGTCGACAGAAACCGTCCTCCCCTTGTCGTCGGTAAAGGGCAGCGCCTCACCTTCAGCCGGGACAACTGACGGGACGGAAGCGCGTTCGGGTTCATTCGTGACAGAAGGAGCCTTCTCGGACAGACGCTCAGCCACCGGTGCTTCCGTCGGCTTGGCCGTCAACTTCGCAGCGTTCTCGGGGGTGACATAGATGTACTGGGCGTTCACCCAGACAGTAATGTCCTTCGGAACCTCCACCTGGACCCAGTCTTCCCGGGCGTCGTCAACAACTTTCACAGGCTCCCCGGCAGATGCCAGCCGGTAGGACGTGAACGCAACGCTCGGGCCCGCTCGCAGATGCGCCTCCTTGACCACCCGGCCACCCTCGACAAAAGACTTGGCAACAAACACCTTCGTCCCGGACGGCGACTCTATTCGATACCAATCGGAATCATGCTCAAGAACATTGACCTTGTCTCCCTTGTCAAGACGCGCAACAACCTCATAACGGGTGTTGGGCCTGACTCGCACATTCAGCTTGCTCGCGGTAACAGTCCCCTCAACACCAAAAAGATGCAATACAACAAAATAAAGAATCAACCCGGACAAAGCGCGCATTTTTTTCGTCTCCCCATTTATCAGATGCCTTCGCCAGCCTGCTCCATCAGCTCCGACGACATCTCCACATTAGTGTACACCGACTGAACGTCCTCCTGCTCCTCAAGCCTCTCCGCCAACCTCAAAACCTGCCGAGCACAGTTCACGTCATCCACGGCAACAGAATTCTCGGCAACCTGAACCAACCCCGACTCCTCGATCTCAAGACCTGCATTGGAAAGTATTTCCGAAAATGCCTCGAAGGAATCAGGAGAACCCAACACTTCCGCAACCACACCATCGACCTCTATATCCTCCACCCCGGCATCTATCAGAAGTTCAAGCAGTTTCTCCTCTGTGGCCTTCTCTCCAGACACAAGAAATCTGGCCTTGCGCCGGAACATCCATGTCACCGCTCCGCTTCCCGCAAGACTCCCGTTGTTCCGATCGAAAATCATTCGTATCTCACCCGCTGTCCTGTTGCGGTTGTCCGACAAACACTCCACCAAAAACGCCACACCACCAACACCATACCCCTCATATACCATCTCCTCCAACGCCTCCCCCTCAAGCTCACCTGTACCCTTCTTTATCGCCCTTTCAACATTCGCGTTGGGCATGTTGGCCAACCTGGCGGCAGCAAGAGCCGTCCTTAACCTCGAATTCGCCTCCGGATCCCCTCCCCCATCGCGCGCAGAAACCATTATCTCCTTGGCCAGCCGGGAGAATACCCTGCCCTTCCTCTTGTCCGCAGCACCCTTCCTGTGCTTTATGTTCGCCCACTTGCTGTGTCCTGACATAAAATCTCCTTGATAACTGTCACCTTCATCACGACCTTCCGAACGCAAACTCCCCTAACTCTAGTGCGGAATCCCGAAAATTCAAAACCAAAGAGCCGTTTTTTGCATACTCCCGCTTGCCTTTGAATTTTTCGGGTGTAGCTTAACGCCTGTTTTCCGCTCGTCGGACACCCTGTCATGAGATTAAAAACTTGATTGAAAATTTGGAATGTGCCGCATGTCAAGCGTTCTTTTTATGAAGAGGCAACCTTACAAAACACTCCTTCCCCTGACAGTCTCCATACTGCTGGCAGCATTGCAGGGGTGCTACACCCCCGACCCCATACCCGAGGGCATATACGGCACAAGCTACACCGGCGCCTCTCAAAAGGACCGCAGAGCACTCCCGGAGGACTGCACCCAGCTTTCCATCGATATGGCCAAGAATATAGCGAAGCACAACAACCCGGACTACATCGCCACACGCCATTCCATGGCCGCCGCATCTGCACGCTTCTACCAGTCCCTCGCCCCTTACTTCCCGACAATCACCGCCGACTACAGCATGTACGAGTACAAGGATACCCCGCTGTCACAAGGCGGGCAGGGAAACAAAAGCAGAAGGTTCACCACAAAAACCAGCGGCATAACCGGCAGATGGCTCATCTTCGACGGGCTGATAAGAACCATGGACATGCTCGCAGCTAAGCATGAGCAGTCCCAGGCCGAGGCCCTGAACAGAGACTCTCTCAGGCTGCTCATGGAGTCCGTCAGGGTCTCATACAACAACATCATCCTCGCAAAGGACAAAATCCGGATATCAAAGGCCGACGAGGTCTTCAACAAACAGCTCTTCGATGAGACTAAAATAAAGTACGAGGCCGGCGCAGTGCCCCTCACAGACCTGCTCAACTTCGAAATCAAAATGAACAGCGCCAGCAGCGAGGTCATCGCAGACGAATACGAGTTCTTCACCGCAAGGACAATACTCGCTGAGCTCATGGGATTGACTGAAGGCATAATCCCGGAACATTTGTTCCCAAACCTCGAACCAGTCAAAGAACAGTTCTCAATGGATATCAACATCTACCTCGATACAGCCCTGCAGAGCAGACCCGACCTCAAGGCCTACAGAGAGGCTCTCGAGGCCGCGAAATACCGCACCGCAGCAAGATGGGGAGCGTTCCTCCCGACCGTCAACGCACAGATATCCTTCGGCCACCAGAGAAAAGACTGGGATACATCAGGAAGATGGCATTTCAGAAACCTCGGGCAGAACCAGAGCCTGAACTACGGCTTCGACGCAGAATGGGTGCTTTTCGACGGCGGCAGACGGATATTCGAGCTCCGTGAGGCACAGGCTAACATGGCAGTGTCAAAACAGAACCTCGTCGAGCAATGGATCGCAGTCGTCACCGAAGTAAGACAAGCCTACGCCGACAGACTCCGCAGGGCAAAACAAATGGCCATATTCGAGAAAAACCTCGCCCTGGTACAAAAAACCCGAGACCTCGTGGAAGAGGAATACAAAGCCGGCAACACCTCCATAACCAGACTTAATGAAGCCCAAAGGGATCTCGTCTTCGCAGACACCGACCTCTCGACCTCAATAATAGACCTGGAAAACGCCAAGGCAAGACTGGATGCCTCAGTCGGGATTCTCGAGTGACAAATCGATCTTCATCGTCGGGGACAAAACTCAGATGCTCCGCCAATCCTTCAGTTTAGAGCCAGTTCCAATTGCCTCTTTAATCTCAGGCAGGTCACTTGGCTTCAAAATGAGTGCCGGGATACTCTCTCTGCTTATACCCATGCTCATAATCCTGTTCTACTACAACTATAGGGTCTCGCAGGATCTCCTAATGAAGAACGCGGCAGAGAACGCCCGGAATCTGACCTTGGCCACACGCAATCGCATAGATCAGATTTTCCTTGGTGCAGAAAAGGTTACAAACACATTTGCGGCCATGGTTGCCGAGTCGGGTTTCGACGAGAAGCAGATGCACAAGCTACACAAGGTGTTCATCGGGGCAAACAAGGAGATATTCGGCACTTGCATGGCATTCGAGCCTGGAGTTGTAAAAAACCGTGACAAAGGTTTCGCCCCATACTATTTCCGCGATGACGGGGCAAAGCTGGGTTACAAGGACTTGATGGAATCCTATGACTACTTCACATGGGAGTGGTACAGCAGGCCCAAGGCCTTGGGACGGCCTGTCTGGACCGAGCCTTATTTCGACGAAGGCGGCGGAGATGTCCTGATGACCACCTATTCCGTGCCTCTCCTTAAGAAAGATTCTGACTCGCCAGCAGGGATAGCCACTGCAGACCTTTCACTGGATTTTCTCGAGGAAATAATGTCTTCAATAAGATTTTTCGATTCCGGCTACGGCTTCCTTGTTTCAGAGAAGGGCGTTTTCGTCACACACCCGAATAAATCTCTGGTGATGTCGGAGAACATTGCGGACCTGGCAAAAAAAATGAATTCAAAGGAACTGAATGAGCTTTCAGTCTCAATGGATGAAAGGAGGGAGCAGCTCGTAAGGCACACATCCCTACTTAACGGTGAGGAAGGGTGGCTGTACCACACGCCATTGAAATTCGCACCTTGGACTTTGGCGGTATTTTTCAGCCATGACGAGCTGGTTGCCGATCTTAATGCCGCCAGCAGAGACATGGTATTTATCGTCGTGCCGGGAGTGATTCTGATCCTGCTGGTGGTTGTCCTTATTTCGGGCAGGATCATTGCGCCATTGGGCAAGCTGACTTCTGCTGTATCCAAGATCGGGACAGGCGACATACAGACCGAACTTCCAGCAGTCAGGGCCAGAGACGAGATAGGAAAGCTGACAGAGGCTTTCGGGAGAATGCAGCAAGACCTGAAACGCTACATATCCGACATCAAGGACGCCACCATAGCAAAAGAAAAGATCGAAAGCGAGCTTAGGGTAGCCCATGAGATACAGATGAGCATCGTGCCCAGGATATTCCCCCCTTTCCCGGACATCGAGCAGTTCAGCATATTTGCCGCGCTGAAATCGGCCAAGGCCGTCGGAGGCGATATTTTCGACTTTTTCCTGATAGACGACAGGCACTTGTGCTTCTCGGTGGGAGATGTCTCGGGGAAGGGTGTCCCGGCATCTTTGATGATGGCCATCACCCGGACATTGCTCCGCACCCAGGCTTCCGGTCAGACAGAGCCCGGTATAATAACCTCAAGAATAAACGATATCCTCTCTCGGGACAACGACGCCATGATGTTCGTCACGTTCTTCCTCGGCGTGCTGGATATAATGACAGGAGAGCTATACTTCACCAACTCCGGGCACAATCCACCCTTGCTTAAGAGAAAGGGGGAAAATGCGGTCTGGCTGGATGAAAGGCATGGCCTGCCTCTCGGAATAGATGGGGAGACTGAATACTTGTCTGACAGGATGATCCTAAAGGCCGAGGATTTGCTTGTGCTCTACACCGACGGAGTGACGGAGGCAAGCAATCAGGCGCAGGAACTTTTCAACGAGGCACGACTCCTTGACCTGATCGAAAGCTGCCACACGAACGACCCCCAAAAAGTAACCCACAAGATCTGCGATGCCGTCGAGGATTTTGAGAAGGGGGCGGAGCAGGCAGACGATATCACAGTGCTCGTGCTGAGATTCAACTCGGACAGCACTGCTTCCGACTCAACATAGACCCGGCGTTAAGTAATCCTGTTTGTCGGGAGAATCGATCTCGATTTGAGCGGCCCATCACCAATATGAAGGGCTCAAGGCACGAGAGTCCCTCTCCATGGATTGGCTGGCTTCTGCCTTGCCCGTTGTCGTTGACGCAATCGTGCGTCGTCAATCTTCAAACGTGCACGTCCACAGCGAAGCGGTTCACGCAGAATTTTGAAATCGGCTCCTGGCTCTGAACTTTATCATTTTATCATTTTCTAATTGCGCATTCGGCAGAAACATGGTAGGTTTTGCTTCAGCAAGCCTTCTTAAGGATAACATGTGAGCCGATTTCAAAATTTTGCGTGAACCGCGTTGGGAGCGCAGGCGCGGCAGAGGGTGCGGCAAATTTATTTGGATTATGCGATGGCAGGCGAGAAATCAGAAAAAAAGAGACTGCAGATTCTGGAGCTTTTGAAGAGTGCTGGATCCCCTTTGAGCAGCGGTAGGATAACGAAGTCATTGAATGTCGGCGGCCACGATATCAGCGAAAGGACGGTGAGGCTCTATCTGAAGCAGCTCGAAGAGGAGGGGCTGACAAATAGCCACGGCAAGCGCGGGAGGACGATCAGCGAGAAAGGCATAGAGGAGCTTGGCAGCTCCAAACTCCTCGAACGCGTAGGGTACATGTCGGCGAAGATTGACCGCATGACCTATCAGATGACCTTCGATCTCGCCTTGCGATCAGGTACGGTAGTGGTCAATTCCACGATCGTCGACCCGGACTTGCTGCTCTCAAAAATTGAAGACATATGCCGGGTATTCTCGCTCGGATACGCCATGGGCTACCTCGTGGGAGTACTCAAGCCCGGGGAGAAGATCGGCGACATGACCATCCCGAAGGGCAAGGTGTCGTTATGCACTGTGTGCTCGATCACGCTCAACGGGGTCCTGCTGAAGCACGGTATCCCAGTGAGGTCGCTTTTCTGCGGCCTGCTCGAAATCAGAAACCACAAGCCCGAGAGGATGGTTGAGATAATCCGTTACGACGGCACAAGTCTTGATCCGCTGGAGCTGTTCATCCGAGGCGGCAGGACTGACTACACCGGCGCGGTGACATGCGGAAACGGACGCATCGGGATTGGCTTCCGTGAACTGCCTTCGGAAAGCTACGACACAGTGGTCGACCTCGCAGGGAAACTCAAGGGCATCGGACTCGGCGCATTTCTCGAGATCGGCAGACCAGGACAGACATTGTTCGGGATCCCTGTCTCCGAAGGCTGCCTCGGCGCCGTCGTCGTCGGGGGACTAAACCCCATGGCAATATTTGAGGAGAGCGGGATAAGGGTCGAGGCAAAAGCACTGTCGGGGCTTCTGCCGTTCAGCCGTCTCGTCCGCTTCGACGAGATCGAGGCAATAATCAGACAGGCTTAGCTCCCAAC
>JAFGFR010000147.1 GCA_016930955.1 Victivallales bacterium
CGTAAGGCATGTCTTCGCCGGTCGCCCCGACTGGGCCAAGCTTCAGCCCAAAGGGCAACTCCTGCGGCCAGGGTGGCAACACGACTATGTTCCCTCCTTTCTCGACGAAAGCCTCCAGCTCGCGCGTCCCGACCCTGGCATTTTCGCCAAGCACCACAACCCCGGTGTCGGCAGGGATGCCGTGGGCACCCTTTGTGTACGCGAGTCCTATTTCAGACAGAATTGCTTCTCCGTCAGCGCCACCGAGATAGACAGCCTCTGTCTTGGCGCTTTGCCGGGACCATCCCGCCGCATATTCCAGTATTCGCAGCATCATGGTCTCGGCAACCGGCTCCCGCCCCGACCGGTCTTCCATGTCAAGCATGTTGAGTATAACCAGACCCTGGGAATAACGCAATTCAAGCAACGCGGAGAAGGCAAGATCGAATTCCTGTTCGAGGATCGGTGTCCACCCGGAAAAATGCGGCTTCTCGATGATGCAGCTGGACACGCTGCCACGGTTGCCCCAGTGCCAGCCGTCACCATATCTTTCGTTATATGGCAAATCGATGTTTGGGTCTTTGAGCTCGCTGCGGGAAGGGACAAGTGTACTTGCGCCACGCCAATCACGGAAGTCCTCGCCGTCAAAACCAGCGATAAGGGGGTGTGAACGCTGAGTCGCCACCGGCCAATTTTCTCGCTGTGCTGAGCGAAGGCAAAAGCAAGCTGGCCAGGATTGATATTATGCCAATGACCACCAACAGCTCGATTAGCGTGAACGCTTTTTGAACTTGGCTTCTTGTGGCAACGCCACGGCGGGCGAGCAGCCCGATCCGAGTGACCTTCCTTGTCGACACATAACTTGCAAACTCCATGCCCTGTTTCTCCTTGAATGCCGCGAAATCAACTTGGCGTTCACGGTTCATGATGTCTATTCAATCTCTCAACATCTTGCTTGCCGTTGACGCGGCTCCATGGAATGATCGGCACCTGCCAAGGCAATCTCGACTGTTCACAATATAACTTTATCCTGCCCTGATGCAAACGGGCGATGAGGCTTTTTTGAAAAATCTTGTTTTCATGGCTCTGGAGCCAACCTCAAAACCACCCGTGTTGCTGCGTGCGTCATTTCAAGCGTTGTTTTTAACGCCAGGCAATCTATATTCTTGATGTTTGGGTCAGTTTCAAGACTTCGCGTGGACTGTGTTTGGAGTGCAGGCGCGGCAGACGGCCACGGGCAGTCTTGAAATTTGCTCGTTTGAACGGGAAATATGATTTGGACACTTGAAAACGGGAAAACAAATGGGAAAAACAGCCAAACGCTATCTTGATGTGGATCCTTGGGTCATCAGGGAGTCCGGATTCCACCCTGAACGGGCGGTCGCCAGTGAATCCATCTTTGCGCTGGCCAACGAGTTCATGGGTGTCAGAGGGGCTTTTGAGGAGGGGTATTCCGGCGAGGGCATGCCGGGATTCTACTTCAACGGGATATACGAGAAAGGGGTTCATCGATATTCCACCAAGTTCAAGGGATTCGCGGAGCAGTGGACCTTCATGGTTAACGCGGTCGACTGGCTTTATACACGTATTGTCGTGGATGGTGAACAGCTTGATCTTGCGCGATGCCGCCATGATGATTTTGTTCGTCAGGTTGACATGAGGCGTGGCATTCTCGAGCGTTCATTTGTCTGGACGACCCGTGCGGGCAGTCAGATACGTGTTGCCTTTGAACGTTTCCCGTCAATGAGCTGTCTGTGTATGGGTTTTCAGAGGATCAGCCTCGAGGCGATAAACGCCGACATCAGCGCGGAGCTTCGGATAGGGCTGGATTTCTCGACCGAATACCATCTGCGTCAAAGTCGTCCATGGCGAATCGGGAGACGTTCCTTGGACGCGGATGGTTGGGTCGCTGCACTCGGTCGGACACAATCCAGCGGGCATCGGCTTTTCTCCGCCTTTCGCCTGAGCGGTGATTTTAGCGGAACGGGGGATGTCTTTTCAGAGGAAAACCTTGTCGGCAAAGTGATCCGCCTCCCGCTTAAAATGGGACAGGTATCCAGAATAGATAAAACCGTGGTCCACCACAGCGAGAAGGATATCGCCCTTGATGACGGCACGGTATGCGACGAAGGCTACGGCAGGCTCGCCCGATATGGCAGCCTTTCCTATGACGAGGCTGTCGTCGCCCAGGAGCGATACTGGAAAGAGGCATGGGCGAGGCATGACGTTGTAATCGAGGGGGACGATGAAAACCAACAGGGTTTCCGTTTTTGCATCTTCCATCTCTACCAGACATATCATGGCGCCGACCCACGGTACAATGTCGGGGCCAAGGGGTTGACAGGCGAGCACTACTGGGGTGTGACATGGTGGGACACAGAGACCTATTGTCTGCCGTTTTACATCTTCAACAACCCGATGGCTGCCCGGAATTTGTTGGCCTACCGTTACCGCACGTTACCAGGTGCCCGAAAACGTGCCAGGGACTTCCATCTGCCCGGCGCAAGATATCCGATGTGCACCATAGACGGCGAAGAGGTCTGTGACGTGTGGCAGCACGGGGATCTCGAGATACATGTCTCCGCCGCGGTCGCATACGGGGTATGGAAATACCATCATCTCACCCGTGACGATGAGTTTCTATATGGCCAGGGCGTGGAGATTCTGGTGGAGGTGGCCAGATTCTATGCTGCCCGCGGAAGCTGGGGGCAACTCACAGGGGAATTCGGCTTCTGGGGCGTGATGGGGCCTGACGAGATGCACCTGATGGTGAACAATAACGCATATACCAATTTTATGGCGAAGAAGTGTTTTGAATGGGCTCTGGGGGTTTTGGCGGTAATGGCTGAGACGCGGGCATCGTGCTACCGTGATTTGTGCGATCTCCTTTCGCTCAGGGACGAAGAGCTTTGCGACTGGAGGCTCAAGGCCGACAGGATGGCGCTGATGCTCGACAAGGGCTCCGGCATATACGAGCAGCACGAGGGCTTTTTCAACCTGCCGCATATTGATTATTCTCATATCCCGGACGACCAGTTTCCCGTGCAGAAAAAATGGCCCTATGTCGATCTCTTCCGCTATGACCTGATCAAACAGCCCGATGTGCTGCTTTTCATGTTCTTGTTCGGGACCGAGTTCTCCGGCGACGACCTTCGTCGTAACTTTGAGTATTACGAGCCGCGTTGCTCACACGAGTCCTCGCTGTCGCCGGCAATTCATTCCATACTTGCCGCAAGGCTCGGAGATGCAGGGAAGTCATTCGAGTATGCCCGCTATGCCTCACGTCTCGATCTCGACGACTACAACAACAACACATGGGAAGGGCTGCATGTGACTTCGATGGCAGGGACCTGGATGAACCTGGTATATGGTTTTGGCGGGATGCGCAGTGATGGCGATCTGCTGTCCTTCGATCCCTTCTGTCCCCCTGGCTGGGAGGCCTTCTCCTTCCGTTTGTGCATTGGGGAGAAAGGTGTCCTCTCGGTACGTGTCGGCAGGGAGGAGTCATCGTTCATGATGGGCAAGGGCACTCATGCCAGCATTGTCGTGTATGGTAATGAACTTGTCGTCGGCGACAAGGAAGTGAGGGTCAAGCCGCCGAGCCGGGGAATCGAGGCGGTCATCTTTGATCTCGACGGGGTGATCGTCTCCACGGACAAATGCCACTATCTCGCGTGGAGACGTCTTGCCGACGAAGAAGGGATACCTTTCTCCGCCGAGGACAACGAGCGTTGCCGTGGTGTCAGTCGGATGGGAAGTCTTGAAATAGTCCTTGAAAAATCAACTCGCGCTTACAGCTCCGAGGAAAAACAGGAGATGGCGGAACGCAAGAACGCTTATTATGTCGATATGCTGAAGGAAATCTCTCCCGACGACATTCTTCCCGGGGCCATGGAGTTTATCAATGTGCTGAAGAAGAACGGGATAAAGGTCGCTGTAGGTTCGAGCAGCCGCAATTCGCCGCGAATACTCGAGCAGATAGGCTTGGGCAAAATGTTTGATGCCACTGTAGACGGGAATGATATTTCTCGTTCGAAACCCGACCCTGAGGTTTTCCTGACTGCTGCTGAAAGGCTCGGCTTGCCCGCACAGAAATGCCTCGTGGTCGAGGATGCCGACGCAGGGGTTGATGCCGCAGTGGCCGCAGGGATGAAATGTCTCGCAATAGGTTCCGCGGTCAGCAACAACAAGGCCGATTTCAGTGCCACAAGCCTTCAGGCGATCCCCTCGGGAGTGTTGGATTTCATCGGGATTCCAGGCACAGTGCTCAAGAAAGTGTGATTATTTGCGCGATGCGCAAATAATCCTATGAGCCAACTCCGAGACTCATAATCCTAAATAAAGCAGTTGCTGCAGTGTGCCGTGGATCTATTCTTATTTTGAGTGACACTGTAGTAACTACTGCGAACTCAAAATGA
>JAFGFR010000148.1 GCA_016930955.1 Victivallales bacterium
CAAGGCTTCCGTCTTTGCCTGAAGGCTACGCCGTGACAAGACGGCGCGGCAAGCACGGTTCACAGTTGGCGGTTGCGAAATAATCGGTGGACGAGAACGGCGACGAGAACGGATGACGAGGGTAATCCAAGAACGCGAGCAGGATGCTCCCGCCACTTTACAGACCGCGCTGCGGGGAGCCTCCTTAACCGTGAACCGTTGGCGTGGGCATGCCACATGCCAACTCGGATCACACGGCGAAAGAAATACTGCGTCGCAATATGCCTCAAAGCCCATTATAATGTTTCGTATTGCGCTTGACTCTTCCATTGTTGACCACTATAGTGTGTCATGTTTGACGGTTGTGCAATCGAAATATGTTTGGATGGAGAGTGGCTGCCTATTGCCAATCTTGATCTGCGTGCTGATCCCGTGTCTGGCCATGAAGCCACGCCCACCCATTTAAGCTATGATTTGGACTATGCTTTTGAGCGAAGATGTCCGCGGTCGTTTCCACCCTTCCGGCATACTTCCGGATTCTGATGTCAAGGAGGAATGGATTGTGAAATTTCCTCGCGGCCGCACCGAGATGGATCGTCAGATATTACGTGCGGAATCGGTTTACTACGATATTGCACAACGACTTGGGTGCCATACCGGCAGATCCTTGGAGTGGAAAGGCGACTGTCTTTTTATACCTCGCTTTGATGTTCGCCCCATCGCCGGCAAACTGTATCGTTCCGGTTTGGAAACCATCGCTTCGGCTTTGGGTAAAACAAGTTTTGGAGAACGTGTGTACCTGGACGAATTTGCGCACGCGACCCGGCAGTTCAGCACGGAGCCGCCGGACGATCTCGTGGAACTGTTTAGACGCGATATCCTCAACGTGCCTCTCGGAAATACCGACAATCACAGTCGCAACACGGCGTTCCTGAAAGAAGAGAACTCGATCCGCCTTTCACCGCTTTACGATTTTGCACCGATGATGGTTGATCCTGAATGGATTGCCCGTGAATGTCGCTGGCGACAATTTGATTCCGGTTATCCGGCCTGGCGGCAACTGGCCCGCATTGTCTCCGACACCTTGGAGGAAGAAGAAGTGCTTCAAACGGAAATGACACGACTCATGCGGCTTGTCCTGAACGTCCCCGGGTGGTTGCGCGAAAAAAAACATAAGCGACCTCATCATCCAGCGATGCGAGGAGCGCTGTCAACAAGTAATGGAGCAATTGAAAAAAAATGAAGCTAAAGCCTGATCTCAAACACCGGGCTGAACTATACGCCGCGATTGACCGCGGCGAGCTTGGATTTCCCCGAGCCCTGCAGGCTCTGCGCCGATCCATAGGGAAAACACAAGCGGAATACGCGGAACTTGCTGGTTTGTCCACCCGCATCTTTAAAGAAATCGAGCAGGGTCGCGGCAACCCCACGTTGAAGAGCATCCGGAAGGCAATCAAACCTCTAGCGCTTGACATCACGGTCTGCCGTATAAAAAATCCGAATCCATATCAATCAGGTTCTCAAAAAATACGGAATGATGTCTCTTGAAGATGCCAAAAATATCTGTGAAGAAAAAGGTGAATTATTATGAACGATAAGAACATATCCCATATACATTTGCTTGATGCGCTTGAGAAATCCCAGATATGCCCATTGTGCGATCTGACTAATGCATCAATTCAAAAATATATAAACGACATGCTTTATGAAAGCGTGAATGATCCAGGGTTGAGGGAAAAGCTGGCAAAGAATAAGGGGTTTTGCGGACTTCACGGAAATCTTATTCTGAAGCATGGCGATGCCCTTGGTATCGCCATGCTGCATATAGACCAGATTCAAATATTGCTCGATCACCTGGATAGTGTCGGGCGCTTCTATTCCAAGATTACCAAGTACGATCATACCGGCTGGACCGAACATGCCGGCTGCATCATATGTGAATTGATGGCAGATGTCGAAAAAAGACATATAGAAGTTTTCATTAACCTTATAGATGACAATGTCATGAGGAATTATCTGGAGACATTTTCAGGATTCTGCGCCAGGCATTTTTTCAGAGTTTTTGAGAAATTGAACAACCCGGAGCATAAAAAATACTTGTTGAACCTGCATGTGGGGAAATATAAATCTCTTCTCGCAGACCTGAAGGAATTTTGCCGGAAAAATGATTATAGATTCAGAAACGAACCTTCCGGGAAAGAAGCTGATTCCTGGCAAAAGGCCATCTATGTCATCAGCGGGAAAACTTTTTGAAAATAAATGGGGCAGATCAATTCCGTGGGAAGGGGTGGGTGTCGTAAGCACTTAAGAAGAAATAGCCTAGGAATTCTGAGGCTCACCGGAAAATGAAGGTGGAGCCGGCAATTGGTTGAGGAGAACGGCGACGATAACGGATGACGAGGGTAATCCAAGAACGCGAGCAGGATGCTCCCGCCACTTTGGAAATGCCGCACCACAAAGTGACTCCGGAAAGTCGAATTGACAACCGGGTCAAGAAGTCATGAAGTCTCGGGGTCAAAATTTGGCAAGAATATGGACAGTGCAGAGATTAGGGCGAAAGATTAGGGTACACTGCAACACATGAAGAAGTTCGAAAGTTTGAAAGTTCGTAAGTTATGGAGTGTTTTCAGCAACACGGCATTACTGCATTACCGATTTTACCGCCCCCCGATTGCTTCTTTCAAGGGGTCGTGTTCCTGGGAGCAGAGCCCGATGGGAAGATGCCTTGTCCACCCTTCAGCGTATTTGAACTCTCCTGACATTTCCCCGATCTTAAAGTTCCATTCTGTCATGGTTTTGATATATGAGTCAAACCCCTGACTTCTGTCGAGCCAGTCCTTCTGGCTTTTGTGCTCCGAGAGCATTTCCACCTTTTTGTCCATCACACTTTCGACATCCACGTAAATGCCGGGCTCGACTTTCCTGCACAGTGGATCAAGAAGCCCGCTGGGCATGCAGTGATACAATGCAATGTCCTTCAGCACTGCCTCGATAGGGGGATCCGCCGTGAAATTAGGCATGTTTCTGCAGAATGCGGCGCTGACGGCAAGGCGGCAGGTGTTCATATGATCCTCCATGTAATCGACAGGATAATGTGTCAGCATCACATCCGGTGAGATCTTTCTGACCAATGCTGTCAACTTCCTGAGCAGTGGCAGGTCATAAAGGACTTCTATATCATTGACGAAGCTTTCATGATAAACAGCTCCGAGCACCGAAGCGGCTCTGATCGCCTCCTCCCTGCGGATACGGATTATTCTCTCCGCGTCATACTCCAGACTTCCGCAGGAGCCGTTTGCGACGTTCAGGTAGTGTAATTCATAATCCATTTTCTTGAGCAGGAAAAGCGTCCCGGACATCATGATCTCGATGTCGTCCGGATGGCATCCTATTGCAAACGCTGTTTTCTTCATGGTGTACCTCAGTCCTCCGGGGTTCTCAGTGCATATCGACATCACAGACGCCAAAACCGCCGCGCAGGAAATTGAACACCACATTTGGGTGATCGGCGAGAAGCGACATTGGGACCGCGCTGTCCGGTATCCTGTTTGATATCATGAACGTCGTGAGGCGCATGCCGAAAGGATTGTCGTGGTGGCCGGGGTGCCATATCGAGACTTTCTCCGCCTTCCATGTCTCTTTCGGTCCGACAGTTACCGCAGCCGAAGGCACGTTCTGGACGGTTCCACCTCCAGATGTGCGCGCATTCTGGATCAGGGTGATAGGATGAAGATCGACAACCCGTGTCGAGAGCTTGCGATATTCCGCCGGGCCAGGCGGACTGTCCTTGTATTTCCCCTCGCGTTTGACAGGATCGTTGAAGGCCCAGTGCTTCGTTTCGCCCTGTCCGCCCTGCATCACGACGCAGCGCGCCCCGTCCCAGGACTTGACGTACTCTGCCGGGTCCTCGCCCGGGAAATGCATGTTTTCAACGGGCATGCGCAGTTCAGGCCGTATGCGGTTGAAACACAGATCCATGTCTGCTTTCGCAAACCCGAGAGGGAAGTCCGGCCCGACAGCCTTTCCATTGACGACCCATTCATCCATGCCCCAGAAATGGCAGTGCCTGAGATTTAAGTCCATGGCGTTCACCATCTGCGCGACCAGTGGAAGCTGTTCCGTCGGGCCGATCGGGCCGCATATCCCGGCAGGACGATCCTCGGTGGCCTGCCTCCAGGCCGCTATGTATTCCAGCGCTTCCGCGCAATAAAACTCCTGGACGCTGTCGTAGATCCTTATACTGAATCCGCCCCGTTCGAATGACTTCAGATTCCCAATAGTGATTTTCGCCGCCTCATCGAGGATTCCTCTGTCAAGCGTCGTATAATCCCACCATTCGGATGCTATCTTGCTCATTGCCCGCATAGTCAGTCTCCTTATCTTTTTTTTCACTATGTGGAGCCAGTTTCAAAACTCCGCCCCAACCCTTTGGACGGCAAGCTCTTTCGGCTAGAAAGCCACGCCGCCGCAGTCGGGACAGGCCAGGCAGCTATGCCCGCTTCCGCGTCGGCGTGGCCTCGCATCCAAAATGGCAGGCCGCGCGGCCACGGGGAGTTTTGAAGTTGGCTCCGTATCTATCGATATGTTACAGTAGAAACAGCAACAAGGCTATTGATTTTTTTACAAAGGATGATACTTTTTTGACTAGAAAGCCAGATGGAATGTCATTTCTGTTTCCCCTGCAGGCCGGCGCGGAGTCCCGAAAGCATGAGATAGAAATCCAGCGTCTCCCTGGATTCCGCGAGGAGTGCACCCGAGGCGCTCCGCCGAAGCTCCATTGCCGAGACAGCCTCCCTTTGTTTCTCGGCCGCAAGTTCCGGGGCACCGCAGAGGTAGTAGGCCCTGGCAAGCGTGTTAAGAGCCCGGGCCAAATCCAGATGATCGCCGGAGGCGTCTCTCTCGAGCAGCTCCACAGCTTTTTTTGCCGCATCGGTAGCTTCCACGACAGGCGTGTGCGGCACAGGGACACGGTTAAGCATCAGCCATGCAAGGTGTTGCAGAGCCTCCCAGTTATCTGCGAATTTCGCAAATGCATCCTTGCTGAACTCCCCGATCTGATTGCCGGAGGCATCTGACTCCAACAAAATATCAAGCTTGACCATGTAAAGTTGATATACATGTGGATTGTCGCTTATGAGTCTCTCTATGAATTCCCTTGCGCCGTCGAGATCGTTTGTGTTCTCGAAGAAGAAGAGCCTGATTCTCATGGCGATGTCGTCCGCCGGGTCCAGTGAGAGTATCCTCTCGGAAATCGCCACGGAATCCCTTATCCTGTCATCGTTCATGGCCTGCTGAAGCTGTTGGTGAAGCGCGAATATCCTCTCATGGGCCTTGAGGTCGAATTTGCCCGAGATGATTTTACGCAGCACGGTGTCGATCTGCATCGGGTGACCGCGCCAGACGACCTTGCCGTCATCGCCGATGATCAGCGACAACGGCACCCGAGGATCATCCCCGTGGAAAGTGTCCACGACACTTCCCGATGGATCCCTGATGACGGCATGAGCAATCTCTTTGCCATCACCTTCAAGAAATTCCTCCAACACCTCGGCTCCCTCCTTCGACATCACGGCAACAAAAACACCCCTCTTTGAATATTTGTCGTTGATGACTGAGAGCAGGGGGAGTGAAAGAACACTGGCCCGGTCACTGGAAAGCACGCATGTCACGACAGTCAACCCAGGCCCGTAGTGTTGCCCCTCCGGGCGCATCGGCGACCCGCCTCTAAGCCATTCCAGACCGGAGATGTCGGGAGCAGTCTCTCCCGGATCGAGCGCAGAAAGGATTAAAGGCAAAAAAAATAAGGACACCACAAAGGCAATGGACAGAAAACCCATCCTCCTGGAAAGCTTGTCCAAGGCCCTCAAATCCATCGCAGATATGTAGTAAAGCACGCGAAGCACGATCCCGGCGGCCACAATGACAAATCCCCATCTTGTCAGCGAGAGCAAAGCTATCCCCGCAACAAGCATCATGTAGCCGCTGTAGAGGTATATTCTGGTTTTGCGTTTCATTGCGTCACGCCGCGACTTTAACTCCTCCTGTCCTTCCATGGCTCCTCCTTTCAGATATTTGAATCAGTTTGTGTTGAAATTCTGGAAAGCCCGCTCCATCGCCTCGTAGCTGGCCTTCTTGAAGGCTTTCGAGCTTTCCGTCCCCTCGACGAGATCCTTCGGGATCTCCCGCAGGAATCTGGACATGGTCTGTTGCGACAACTGCCCGTGGCGCATGCGTTTTTTCGCCCATGTTAGCGTGAGGAGTTTCTGTGCACGTGTCATGCCCACATAGAAAAGTCGGCGCTCCTCCTCCGCCGAGCCGGCATCCAGCGCCCTCTCGTTGGGGAATATCTTCTCCTCCACGCCCACGATAAACACGTTCTTGAACTCGAGACCCTTGGCTGCATGCACAGTCATCAGCATCACCGAATCCTCACTGCCTGCAACGTCGTCAACCTTGTCGCTGTCGTCAGCCAGCGAGTAGTTCTCAAGAAACCCGGCGAGAGTGGCGGATGCCCCCTCGCGCCTGGCGTAATAGTGTGCCGCATTGACCAGCTCAAGCACGTTTTCCCTGCGCTTCTCGGACTCCTCTCGATCCTTGTACATCCTCTGGAGACCGTCCAAGTATTCAACCTCCCTTAGATAGTTCATCACGTTGACACCCAGATCCACGCCCGTCGTCAAAACCTCCCTCCATCGCCTGATGCAGCCTATAAGCTTCCTCGACGATTCCGCCCCCTTGGAGCTCACCTGCTCCAGATAGTCACCCGAAGACATCAGATCGAGCATCGGAGCGAAGGTGATGGACTGCAGCCGCCTGAGTGTATCTATAGCCTTGTCGCCCAGCCCCCTCGGGGGGGCAGACAGGATGCGCAACAGGCTCTGGTCGTCCTTCTCGTTGACTATCAAACGCAGATAGGCAACCGCGTCCCTGACTTCCTTGCGGTCGTAGAAGGACTTCCCTCCGACTATGACATAGGGTATCCGGGCGTTGCGGAAGCTTTCCTCAAACATCCTCGACTGATAGTTCGAACGGTAAAGGACTGCAAAGTCACGGAAACAGGCGCTGGTGGTGTACTGTATGTCGTAGATGGCATCGCCGACGTAGCTGGCCTCCTCGAAGTCGCTTTCAGATTTGACGACGCGAATCTTGTCACCCTCGTCGCATTCGGACCAAAGGCTCTTGCCGTGTCTGCCCTTGTTGCAGGAGATCAGGCTGTTCGAGGCATCGAGGATATTGGTTGTCGAACGGTAGTTCTGCTCGAGCTTCAGCGATTTCGCACCCTTGAAATGGTCAGGGAAGTTAAGTATGTTGTCGATCTTTGCGCCACGCCACCCGTAGATGCTCTGGTCGTCGTCGCCCACCACGCAGATGTTCCGGCGGCTCCCGGCAAGATAGCTCAGAAGAAGAAACTGAAGATAGTTCGTGTCTTGGTATTCGTCAACCATGATGTAGCGGTATCGCTCCTGGCAGGCTTCGAGCTTCCCGGGGTGCTCCTCGAAAAGATGCACAGTCAAAAGAAGCAGATCGTCGAAATCCAGCATGTTCTGGTTCTTCAACATCTGCTGGTAGCGCTTGTAGAGCTCAGGGAAGACCACCTTGAGCGCAGGGTCGTATATGTTTACCTCCGAAGGATGCTTTTTCTCCCCCTTGGCTATCCCGATGAGCGAGAGGCAGAGCGACGGGGATACGACATCCTTGGAGATGTTGCACTCAGCCATTGCCTGCTTCAACAGTCCCGTCTGGTCCACCTCGTCGGCAATGCTGAAGTTCCTCCCATAGCCCAAAAGAACTATATCCCTCCTGAGCACAGACGCACAAAAAGCATGAAAAGTGCCGAGGAATAAGCCCTCGGCTTTGCCGCGGGGCACAAGAGTGTAGATGCGCTGTTTCATCTCTCTGGCGGCCTTGTTGGTGAAGGTCAACCCGAGTATCTGTTCAGGCGGTATGCCCTGCTCGATCATGTATGCCGCCCGGTAGGTGATTACACGGGTCTTCCCAGTGCCGGCACCGGCGAGAACCATCAAAGGACCCTCAGTGTGGACCACCGCCGCGACCTGATCCCTGTTCAGATGATTAACGAGCTTCCCGCCGACAATACTCATTCCTATGAACCTCTTTTTCTAAAAAACCACTGGTCAATTCAGAATGGCGTGCTATATTTGACCAGCCCCGGCAAGGAGTGCATGCCGATGTATTCCGAACATATTGCGGGTATTATAGCTCAAAATTCCGACTATAAAACACGGGTGAATGAAAAATGAAAGAATTTTGCTCCATCAAGTGTCTAGCCATTGGTGCGTTTGCCGCCACTATAATGTCAGGCTGCGCCACGGTCGAGGTGCCCCCTCCCGAACCAGTGCAGGATGCAGAGACAAGACTCTTGCACGCCCAAGAGGAGAGGAAGACGTGGCTGCGTCTGCTTCAGGAGGCCCAGGGCGTCACCGACGCCATCAAGGCAAGGGAGCACCTCGACAGGGTCCAGCTGGAGATAGAGGCCATCGAGGCGGGCAGGGATTTCAAAGATGATGCCGAGGCGGGCTTCAAAAGCACCAAAGAGCGTACCATCATCTACGGCCCGGTGGGTATCGTCCTCGTGGCCGCAAAGTGGATCATCGACAAGAGTTTCATAATCTACCCGTGGAATTGGAGGGCTTTCTAGCCGCACAAGCCCCGGAGGAGAATCATCAGCATGATCTCCCGTCTGCCCTTTTTCCGAGACTTATACTGGCTATCGCTGGGGTTGAGAAGAGTCCTGCTCCGGGTGCCCCACACCTGCGAGATGGATCTGACATCCCGCTGCAACCTGAGGTGTTCACATTGCTACACAAGACAAAATCCAGGCCGGGTTCCCGATGAATACCCCGAGGTTCCCGCAGCAGAATGGGAAAGGCGCATGCGCCTGTTGCACTCGAGGGGCATACGCAGGGTCTTGTTCGTCGGAGGCGAGCCGGCATTGAGATTGGATATCCTCGATATCGCCGATGACATCTTCCCAGTCCTCATGGTCATCACCAACGGAACCATCAGAATACCAACATCCTTCAGGCATATCCTCTTCGTCTCGATTGATGGCGACAAAGATACCAACGACGCCATCCGCGGCGAAGGTGTCTTCGACAAGGTAATGGAGAACTATCAGGGCGACCCGCGGGTTATCCTGAACATGACACTGCACCAGTATAACTACAAACAACTCGAGAAGGTAGTCGCCATCTCCCTCGAGAAAAAACTCTCGGGATGCTCGTGCAACATTTTCTGCAGCTCCAGAGACAACACGGAGGACTACGATAAATTCATTCCGGGTGATACCAGATCGAGGATAATTGACGAGATTCGCCGGGTCGCCGCTGTCTTCCCGAATCAACTTCTTCTCACTCCATCCATGGTCTCCTGGTTCGAGCATCCAGACCACTCCGGGAAATGCCAATGGCGCGAAAACGTCCTCCACTACGATGCGGATTTCGCAAGACGCACATGCTTCATCCAAAACCCCGACTGCAGAAAATGCGGCTGCTATGCCGGCGCCTTCTCGTCAATCGCATATAAACCAATCGAGTCTTTGTCGTTCTACTCCAAAACCCGTTTCACAAGCCTTCTGACCACTCATGCCAGAACCCTGACCTTGATGATTGCCCTTTCATTCGCCATGTCCCTGCCATCCGGCTTGACATTCGCTGACACCGCCCGCGCAGAACCATTGGAATCCGTCAGAAACGCAGCGGAAAACGGCGATGCCAGATCCCAAGTCACTCTCGGAAACGCATACTTCCACGGCAACGGGGTGCAGAAGGACTACCACAAGGCCTTCTCCTTGTACAGCAGAGCCGCCGAGAACGGCAGTGCCGCCGCATATCTCAACCTCGGCATCTGCCTCGAAAACGGCCTGGGGACTCCCAGGGACAAGTTCAGGGCATTCGATCTATACTCGAAGGCCGCCGGTCTAGGGATCAGGGAGGCTATGTTCAACGTGGCCATGTGCCACAAAGACGGCATATACGGTGCCGACGGTGCCGAGCTTCTCCCACCCGACAGCAAATACGCAGAAGAGATACTCTCCAAACTCATTGACTCCGGATTCATCCCGGCACACACGGCTTTGGCTGCAATCTACATTGACGGAAAAGACCCGGAACGCTCTCAGGAGGCATTCCGGCTGCTCTCCCTCGCCGCCGCCGCAGGCGACCCGCAGGCCATGAGCCTCATCGCCGACTGCTACAGCCTCGGGCTGGGTGCCGAGCCTAACGAAACAGAAAAAATCAGATGGCTGGAGAACGCAGCAGCCGCAGGTAGCATGGAGGCAAGAGCAAAACTCGCGTTCTGCCTCGAACACGGAAACGGGGTCGCGAAGGACACAAGAAAAGCACTCAGGCTATATGCCGAGGCCGCCGCCGCAGGTATCCTGATGGCCCAGGTCAAGATCGCAGAGGCATACGCATTCGGCATCGGGGTGACACAGGATGTCCAACTCGCCAGAAGATGGTTCGAGAAGGCCGCGGCGGCAGGCAGCCCAAAAGCGATATTCTCCCTAGGGATATTCGCCATGCAGGGCATCGGCGAGAACCCCGACGAGGCAAAGGCTGCAAACCTCTTCCTCGCCGCCGCAAGGCTCGACGACCCGCATGCGCAGTTCAATATCGCGACATGCTTCCTCAACGGCAGAGGAGTGAAGCAAAATCCAGAGGCCGCATTCCACTGGTTCAAAAAGGCCGCAGAGGCAAACTCGCCGAAGGCACAGCGCGAGCTGGCGTTCTGCTACTTCAAAGGCACCGGCACTGAAACAGATTTCGAGCAAGGGATGAAATGGCTCAGAAAGGCTATCGATAACGGCGACACCCAAGCCAGGAACTTCCTCGACGATGTCATGCCATAGAAGCACGCCGACAGCTGGCAAGACACCATCGCTCAGTACCTCGACTCGCCGATCGACCCAAAAAAAATGGTACCCGGGAGAGGAATCGAACCTCCGACCTAAAGTTTAGGAAACTTCCGCTCTATCCCCTGAGCTACCCGGGCAAACAAACGCTAATTTCACCCCTCCCGACAATATGTCAAGGTAAGTTCCAGGTAAAATACAGACTTTTCTCTGACATCCCACGGAATGATGGAGGAACATTGGAATGACCATGATGAGCCCCGCGAACAAGAGACCCAAAAAAAACTCCCTTCCACCCATCAATAACACTTGAACAATACAAGCCCACATGTATCTTACCCTTCCTGGGCTCACAATGCCCTATACGCGCCCGTAGCTCAACTGGATAGAGCGTCTGGCTACGGACCAGAAGGTTTGGGGTTCGAATCCCTACGGGCGCGCCAATCCTTCAACAATAGATATGGTGTCTCTGGTTATGGTCGCCAGATCGGCGAGCAATGTCTGGAAGCTGTGCACAGCCATTGCGTCCTCTTTCTTTTTGTCTGTGGCCTTGCGTCTTGCCGATCCGGACCGCACGGCAGGGGCGACGACTGACTTGCGGGCGACGGCTCGCTCACTCTCGCATCCACAGACCGCATCTCTGACTCCGACTCGTCCTGCCTGTCCGACTCGTCAGACTGGTTCCTCGTGTCCACACAGAAGACCTACGCCACCGGCAGCGCAAGCACTGTCTACTATTCCGATGGCGCGGGTAAAATCGGAAAAGTTCAAAGCGTCACAGATGCCTACGGCGCGATTACCTCTTTCGATTACGATTCAACGACAGGCAGGCGGATCAAAGTAACCAACGCCCTGAACAAGGATACG
>JAFGFR010000149.1 GCA_016930955.1 Victivallales bacterium
GATCGAATCACATGAGATGTTCGGCGGAATGCTTTACTCCTCCGAGCCTGACGGGCTTCCGCATGTGTGCTATACTGCAATCGGAGTCAGGATGACTCGCGGACTGAGCGGAGAGGCGCAGGAGCGTCTGGTCGCAAACTATCCGAACCGGGGAGCGATCCCGATTTCGATTTGGATTTCGATTACAAGGCAGAAGGATCGTCCGCAAGCTGCGCATACAAAGGTAGTCTGTTGGCCTTGTCTGTCATTGCTTCTCTCCAGAATTAATACCTGAACAATACCTAATATAACATAATTCAAAAAAAATACAATTAAATTATTTTTTTGATATTGATTTTTTCCCAAACACATATAATATATGGCATACGCAGGTAGTATAAAGCATTCATCATATGGAGGACTTATGAAGATCCCGGCAGGTATGAGATTACAGGCAGTTCCGGAGGTGGATTCAGCATATCCATCGGTGATTCCGGCGATGCATTGCGTTCCGGACGGCATTCAAATGGCGCCAACGCTGCTTGAAAGGCGGCACCTTCGGAAAGCACGCTGCGTCAGCGTGTCGATGAGCCGGCGATAAAATTGAACAGGCGGTGGGTCCCGAGCCATTGACTACACACGATATACGAGCCGAATTAAAATCTGAACACGGCGAGAGGAGTATTATGAGCCTTGATGATAAAGAAGTCGGTCGGCAGCATGAGGTTATCGGGAACAATGTTTTAGACACGGCGGTATGCAGGACGACGCATCCCGACGCTCAATGGTTCGGAAATGCCGGACTCGGACTGTTTTTGCACTGGGGCATTTCCAGTGTCCGAGGCGAAGGAGATATTTCCTGGAGCATGATCCGACCCCCTCCGGGCGCCGTACAAAAATGTCTGGAAAAACATGGGCCGCAAGGGCCAGGCAAGGTGTTTACCCCGGCAGATTACTGGGCTCAGGCCGAAAGGTTCACCGCCGACCGATACGATCCAGACAAGTGGCTGGCTGCGGCACGGTGTTCAGGCTTCAAATATGCCGTTCTGACCACCAAACATCACGATGGATTCGCCCTCTGGCCGAGCGCATACGGTGAATTCAGCACGAGGAACTATCTTGGGGGACGAGATCTGGTCGGCGAATATGTCACGCCCTGCCGAAGCAATGGATTGAAGGTCGGTCTCTATTTCTCCATGCCCGACTGGTACTGGAGCCGTCGTCTGATGAGCTTCCATTACGAGACGATAGACCATTTCCGGAAACGGACTTGCGAGACAGATAAAACGTATCTGGGACTACGCCATGAACCGGTCGTACTGCCGTTCATGCCCGATGACGAGTATCGGGAATGGACTGCCGGATTCCGGGAATTCTGCAAAGATCAGATCGAGGAACTGCTTACCAGATACGGGAAGATAGACCTTTTCTGGTTCGACGGAAGTGAACCCGATGCCATTACAAAAGAGCGAATCCATGAGCTTCAGCCCGGCATCGTGGTCAACGACCGCATGGGATTCGGCGATTATATTACTCCAGAGGGGGTTTTCCCTAAGAAGAAACCGCAGGGCTGGTGGGAGGAATGTCACGTATGGAACGAGGGCGGCTGGGGCTATCGATCCCACGAAATATATAAGCCTACAGGCTGGGTCACGGCTGAATTGGCGCGTATCCGCGCCTGGGGTGGGAATTTCCTGTTGAATATGGCACCGGACTCCCACGGGGAATTGCCGCCAGTGGCCTACCGGCGGCTCGATGAACTTGCAGCATGGATGAGGCACAGCCGCGAGTCAATCGAGAACACCACCTTAGGATCATGGCCTGAACGATGCAACGTGCCAGTGACCTGCCGTGATAACATTTGGTATTTGCATGTAAGCTGGATTTGGGACGGGGCAGTCGTAATTCGGGATGTTACACGTAAACCGGAGAGCGTTGAAATCTTGCGAACCGGAAAACCTGTCGTTTTCTCGTCAGCAGAAAGCAATTTGAGCTTTCAACTGCCTCTAGGCGATGTTTCAGGACTTGGTGAAGTGATCAAATTGGAGTGGAAATGACCTTTGCACTAAAACCCGTCTATTCAAAACCCGATCTTCAGGGAAGCAGCCCTTTAGCTTCTGGTTGTTCCTTTGTGTACGAGCCTGACAGGCAGGTTTACAGTCAAATATTCTCCGACCGGATAATTAATCCTCCGAATCATGAGTTCGGCTGCTCTGCGCCCCATCTCATGGCGCGGAATATCGAGAGTGGAAAGACTATGAAAAAGATCATGCCCGTAGATATCAGCTTCTATGTCATTGCCGATACCAATCAGCTCAACCTCTCCGGGCAGCACTACCCCGTGCTCTTTCAATGCAGTAAAGGCTCCAAGGGCAGTCATATCGTTTTCCGCGACAACAGCACTCGGGTTCATGTCTGACTCCATCAGCAGAGAAGTCAATAAAAAACCCCTTTCATAATGTGATAATACTTTTTCCCCGGTTTTCAGGACACTTGGATCAAAAACCATTCCCTCGAGGTTGTTATTGCTCATCGCATGCATATATCCGTTAAAACGCTCCCGCCTTGTGGAAATTATCCGATGATCGCAGATGTATGCAATCCTTCTGTGTCCGGAATCAATAAAATGCTGGACGGCATCCTCCACGCCTTGCTTATCATCGCTCCTGACATAATCGCATGAAATTCCCGGAATTTCGTGGCCTATCAAAACAGTCCTGATATTGACCGAATTAAGGAATGAGATATTAGAGAACTGTATCTCCATTTCCGATTCCATAGGCGACGGCCTGATAATCATCCCCTTCAGATATTCCTTGAAATACTTAAAGACTTCTCTCTGGGATCTGGCATTCACATACCCGATACGCATCGGATAATAATCGTTTTCACAGAGATACTCGATGGCGCTGTTCAGCATCTGTGCAGTGTGGCTTTTTTCGATATGATAATCTGCCGCAATCCCTATCGCCTTGTCATAAACGAATTCATCCCTTGCGGCAGCATGACGCATGCATGGAGGACCGGCAAATACCCCTTTCCCTCTGATCTTATGGATAAGTTGCTGCTTTTCCAGAAGATCGAGCCCCTTTCGCACTGTCACCCTGCTTATTTTCAGATCATCCGCCAAGGAACGCTCATTGGCTATGAAATCCCCGGTTGAAACAGACCCTTCGAGTATACGTCCTCGCAAATCATCCGCAAGCTGCACATACAGAGGCCGTTTGTTGGCTTTGTCTATCATTGCTTCTCTCCATAGTTAATACCTGAACAATACCTAATATAACATAATTCAAAAAAAATACAATTAAATTATTTTTTGACATTGATTTTTTCCCAAACACATATAATATATGGGATATACAGGTAGTATAAAAGCATTCATCATATGGAGGACTTATGAAGATCCCGGCAATCAAATTGCGAAACTCTGCCTTCCGGTGCCGTTTGAAAAATACGAGAGACCGTAATATCATGTTGAAAAGCACCTTCACGATTATAGAGCTTTTAGTTGTCATCGCAATAATTACAATTCTTGCCTCATTGCTGTTGCCGGCTCTGCAAAACGCAAAAGACTTTGCCAGAGCCTCAATATGCGTGAACAACCAAAAACAAATTGGATATTCTCTGTTATCTTATTCGATGGATCATGATGATTATCTTCTGGCCTCGTGGAATGGTGACGTGAGATGGCTCGACACTTTGATTTCATGTTCTTACGTCCCTAGATACCAGGCGAAGGAACCCGCCCTGTCCGGCCTGCTTCATTGCCCTTCAAGCAAAAGGGCGTACACTGACTGCAGAACAATAGACGGGACTGTCTTCTACAGTTATCTGAACTATGCCCTGAACTCCAACATGTGCGGTTTTCTCAATAGTTGGGGATATTACTTCTATAGCCCGGACAACAGGGGGCTGGTTAAATCGTCCGAGCTGTCAAAACCCTCGGAGACAGTCTGGCTATGCGATTCAGGCGCCATGGACTCCTGGGGGCTCTACAATGGAACAATACCCAGATGCAGGTATGAGATTACAGGCAGTTCCGGAGGCGGATTCAACATATCCATCGGTGATTCCGGCGATGCATTGTGCTCCGGACGGCATTCAAATGGTGCCAACGTCCTCTTCGGGGATGGCCATGTCAAATGGCTCAAGTGGGGCATCCATTTCCCGGCGAACGGCGTATACCAGAGATATGGCGCCGACTGGTAGAGTTGTCATCATGATTTTTGAAATAAGTCAAGGCGGCTGGCCTGGCCCCGGGATCCGGAAATTCAATTTGAAGTCCGAAATGCCATTGCAGACGAATGAATAACAAACATAATATGGAAAGGGAAAAAATGAGTAACATGCAAAGAAGGAATTCCGTAAGAGGCATTATGCTTTCATTGGTGTTGTCATGCCTTGGGATCTGTGCACAGGAAGATCAGCAGGGCAGACAGATTTTCCATGTCCTTTCGGACTATGGGAAGGTGTCAACTGCGGCCGAGGCCAAGGAGACACTCGATGCACTGGTTGCGAAAATCAAAGGCCAAGGCGGCGGGACTGTTGTCATCGACAACAAGGTCTCACCGGATTTCATCACGAGAAACAGCTATCAGGATAATCCGGAGAATGAACTGTATATACATCCCCATGGCCTCGATGGCTACAAGGGCAGCTACAAGAATTTCCCGAATGTGACCATTATGGACACGCGCAACGGATACTGGAATTTCCATGTCCCGCAATATGGTGGACGATCACAGGCGGGAGGCATGGGCAACGCATATGGCGGGCTGGGGATTAACAGGACGCTCAAGATGCCGGGGAAAAGCATGGACCCGATGGGGGCATTTTCGCTCATCGACATACAGAATAATATTGTAAAGGGGTCGGTCAACTTTTTGGGCATGACACTTGAGGACGCTCTGCCTGGAACTGATGTAAAACTGTACTTCCATACAACAGTGGGACTCTGGGAAGGCGCCAAGCTCGTCTCAAGAAAGTACTGGGGTGACAAGGGGCGGGAAATCATCACAGTGAAGAAGATTTTATGGGATGCGGACAGGAAATGTAATTACGTTCTGGTTGACTTGGAGAATGAGTATCCGGCGAAGTCTTTTTTCCATCACAAGACATACATGCCGGGCTTCAACATGACCATCAACAGCAACGCCGACAGTCAAACGGCTGGGCAGATCGCCGTATGGAACAACAAAAATGCGACGGGCGATGATTTTCTTTTTAGCGGTGTCATGGCATATTCCAGTGACATCTCCAACGCCCCCGGCGACGAAGGCGCCGTGGTGTATGATGCTCAGGTAGTGCATAGTTTAAACAGGTTTAGATCAGTAGTGAAAAAGCTGGACAGGAGCGACAACACGCTGTATTTTGAGCCAGGGAATGATGGCTACGGACGAGAACGTACAGGATGTTATGAACTCGCCATGTCGCGTCCACTAATTAATTTGAATGAGAAAAAATGGATTACCGCCGGAACCGTCGTGGTTGTCGCCTCCGACCGAGTGATGCAAGATCCCATCAATAAAATCAATGATGTCTACAAGGGCAAAAGATATCCCTCCTCCTCTGGCTATGAAATATTCGAGCGCGGCGGGCTTATCGAGGGGGATGAGGAAACTCCGTGGGATGAGTCTATCGTCGGACGCTACTTCGCACTCGACGACCCGTCCGAATGTGTTTTGAGATCAGATTTTTTCAATGGGTTTCATTGGGGACCCGAAAAAACGCGCAGATGGTATCAGATCGTCAAATTCACACAGAATCCGGACAACACGAAGGCAATACGGTTACGTCGGGTCCACAGGGGCTGGCCATCGGCCGGCGGCCCTGTTCTGCTCAATCCGGACAATTACACATGGGACGGGCATTTGCGGCCCCTGAAATATGTGATCGCCCCGGGAGCCGAGGTCTATGACATTGCCAACGCCTGGCAGGATGCCAGAAACTACTACCTCAAAGAATCACATATCCCGAACGACAGCCCCTATGACAATGTGAAAATCATGCCGAACGGCGATGTCGGAACCAGCTTTGATTTTGAGCCCGGCGATAAAATTGAACAGGCGGTGGGCCCCGAGCCATGGATACCCAGGCCGATCCGGATCCGTATGTACAATCATTTCCCGTCAGACATTTCCAGCGGGGCAATCGAGGTTTACAACCACAGCACCATCGCAAACACATACGGGATCAATTTCATCGGCAACAGGAATTCCGAAGAGGATATGCTGAAAAGGAAAGATAATCGGCCTGATTACCTGAACGGAGTTCTATTCAGCCACGGTTCGGTCGGGGCCGGCATCCGTTTTGCTGGACATGTCCGGGATGCCGCACTGTTGATGGATCAGCGGCTCAACAATCCGCAGCCCATCGTGTGGAAGCACGACCTCAGCCGGAGACTCACATCGCTGGTGGCCAATCCGTTGAACGGAGACCTCGAAATAAAAGGCGGGAATCTTAACATCGAGCACGCAGGGCTCATAAAGACTTGTGGTATATCCGCAACCGAAAAAAAATCCTCGAACCTGCGCGGCATAGGCATTGCCGTTCCAAAGGATTCGACAAGGGTCGAGGTCACATTCACGACTCCGGAGCCGGATGGGGACTATTCGCTGAACGTTCAGACCAACTGGTTCACCATGGATCGCGTGACGACGAAGACCGCAAATGGTTTCATCGTGGAATTCTCGGCTCCAGCCCCCGGACAGTCGACGATAGATTGGCAACTCATACGCTAACCCGACATCTGGCAAGCCGTTGTAGAGTGTTCCCGTTTAAGGGTTCCCCGAACAAAGGGGCAGCTTGCACAGTGCTCAAATATACGAAAAATCTTAAGCGCGACACCGGAATCCTTGGAGAATTTGGCATGGCTATAGCCTCGCGGTGACATGGCCCCACACTGCCTACCGCCTGCCGCGGCGTAGCCTCAGCGGAGCCGGGAACACTGTTCACCTGCTGTCCGTGATGATATGAACCGCGCCTCTGATATTCAAGACTTCGACATTGCAAGAGTATGCGTCTTTTATGTTCTCTGCTGTGATCACCTCCCCTGCACCGCCGCGTGAAATTATCCCACCATTTTTCATCAGCACAAAAGTCTTCATGAAGGTCGAGATCAGCTGTATGTCGTGCGACACCAAAACGATCGAAAGTCCTTTCTTGGAATTCAGGCGTTTCAGATGGTTCATCAGATGCAGCCCGTGTCCGATGTCGAGTTGCGAGGTCGGCTCATCGAGCAACATTATCTCGGGCTCCTGCGCCAGTGCGGCGGCCATCCTGACGAGCTGCTTCTCGCCGCCGCTGAGCTCGTTGAACTTTTTCTGCGAAAGCCGCAGGACATCCATTTCCTCCATGGCGTCATCGACTGCGGCGATATCCTCATGCCCGAGCGGGGAGAACCGCGAAATCCGCAAAGTTCTTCCCATCTCGACGACCTGCCTTGCGGTGAACGGCAAGGGTGAGAACACGTTCTGGGCAACAACCGCCATTGTCCGGGCCCTTTGGGAATGTGTCATATCCCGGATGTCGGAACCTTTGACGAGGACTCTGCCTGAATCCGGGCAGATATAGCCGCTGAGTATCTTCAATGCGGTGGACTTACCGGCGCCGTTAGGCCCGATCAGACCGGTCATGCAGCCTTCCTCGAAAACAATGTCGAAACCGGAAAGCGTCGGCATGCCACGGGAATACGAGAACTCCACGGAATCGGCCTTGAGAATACTCTTTTTGTCACTCATCCTTCATGCCTGGTTATATATTTTCTCCTCACCGTGAGGACGCATTCTTACGGTTGATCAGCCACAGGAAGAAAGGCC
>JAFGFR010000150.1 GCA_016930955.1 Victivallales bacterium
AGATGGAATTTTTCTGCGTAATCTACCAATTACAGACAGGAATGCCAGGCTACAAGTTTGATTAAGAATAGTGCTTGACAAGAGGAAATCAAGAATTGGCAACCAAATTTGCGGACTTTTGTCATACTTTGCTAGTCTTATTGACGGGTAAGAGAACGGGCATTGCTAGCCAGTAAATGTATTGATATTATATCGTTAATAATGGAAAAAACTGATGATCATGACGATTAACGATAGCATGAATACGTAATAGAAGAAAAAGTGGCGGGAGCGACGGGACTCGAACCCGCAACATCCACCGTGACAGGGTGGCACTCTAACCAATTGAGCTACGCCCCCGCGATTAAGCGGAGGTGGAAGATACTTCAAAGGTTGGTTAATGCAAGGGGGGAAGTGTTGAATTTCGGAAAATTTTTAATGAAAAGCGTGTGAAAAAGCTTGGAGTGGCGTTGAAAAAGCTTGATGCCTGGGGCAAATTCATGTCTGTGGGGGGCTGGTTGCAGAGGTCCATATTAGCGAGGATAGCTGATGCGCAGGTTCAGGAGGACGATCAGGGATCCGGAGACGTTGAGGGGTGCCAAACGGCGAAGGGGCGGGGTCAATTTCGATGTCACGATGGACTTCCACGGTTACCGAGCCGAGGAGGCGCTGCGGGAGCTTGAGGAGGAACTTCTCTCTCTTGAGGCGGGCAGCATACTTGTCATACACGGCAAGGGTGACGGGATACTTCGGCGCAGGATACGTGAGTTTCTGTCGGAACGATCGGGGGATTTCGAGGTTGAGAATGGGGAGGATGCCAACCTTCCCGGCGGTGACGGAGTGACGGTGGTATATCTCAACTGCCGGGACTGATCAAATCTTTGCGGTTCGTGTCAGGGTTGTTTTGCAATCTTTCCAACCCATCTTTTGAGTGTTTCGGCATCTTTTTTGAACTGCTCGATGTCGTCGTCTTTGAAGTATTCGAGCAGCGCGTGGCGAATCCTTGCCTCTTTGGGGAGAGCCTGCAGATATCTTATCCAGTCATTTTCGCCTTCTGCGAGCGGGTATCTTTCTATGACGGAATTATTAAGGGACCAATGGAACACATGGATATTTGCGAGCTTGGGGAGGATGCTAAGCAGGCTGTCCATTCTTTGCCCGAAGTCCATGTGGCTCGGTGTCTGCCAGTATGACAGCAGATTGGGATGCGCTATTTCCTTAAGCAGCGACTTAGCTGACTCATTGGTATCTGTGAGAGTACCGGAATGATATTCGAGTGCGACTTCCAGTCCCCGTTCTGCTGCGGAATTCGCAACTCTCACGGCATCTTTCACGATTAGTGCGCGCAGTTCCGGCGAGGCTTCTTTCGAGCCGCATTTGCCGGCCCATACCCTGATGCATGGAGCTCCGAGAGCTTCGGCAGTATCGAGGACTGAGTCGAATGGGAGTCCGTCATTTTCGCTGGCGGCGAGTTTGTAGTACGACCCGTAGGCTGCGCACTCGAGACCGGCGGACATTGTCTTTTGTCGCGTGTCGGCCGCCTTTTTGGTGTCCCCATGGGGCACATGGACATCCCCTCCCCACTCGATCGAGTCGAGCCCGGCATCGGCGACAAGGCGGATGATCTCATCCACGGCAAGCTTCCTGAAGCTGATTGAAACAAGACCTGTCTTAAGCATTTTCTCTCTCCTGGGCCAGTTTCAAAAGGTTAAAACGATGAACAAATAAAACATTGGGCTGTTGATGACCAGGCTGTCGAGCACGTCGAGCACGCCTCCCATTCCAGGCAGAGAGGTTCCCGAGTCTTTGACACCTGCGGCCCGTTTCAGGGCGGATTCCCCCAGATCGCCGGCAAAGCCACCGGCGAAGAGCAAGGCCCCCAGCACTATGGCGGCGATGTGTGTGTTTGTGGACCCCGATGCAATGCCGGGCACATATTGGCAGAATACAAGGCTTGCGGCGATGCTTGCCACCAGGCCTCCCAAGGTGCCTTCCCAGGATTTTTTCGGGCTGATTTGGGGCAGGATTTTATGGTTGCCGCCTGACATCATACGTGCGCTGGCCATACCTGCTGAGTAAGCTCCCACGTCGCCGAGCTTGGTCACTAGTATGAGGTAGAAGAAATACATCCTCCCGTCTACGGCGCCATCATTGAAGGAATATATGCTTGCGAGAGCGTATAGCGGGACGACGAGCAGAGGCAGAGCCAAGAATGATCCGGCGATTTTGGCCACGGTCTTTTTTTTGTCTTTTGCGATCATGATGGAGAGCCACGAGGCGATAACCATCAGGAAGAGAATGGCTAGGCTCAGGATTTCTGGCATGTCGAGCACTTTCAGGACGAGGATGATTGCCGCCAGAGTGGAGGTATGGAGCCGGAACGACGGCATGCCGGTTTTTTCTATGATGCCAAGCAACTCGTCTGTCGCGAGGTACGCAAGGGTGCCTCCGACGGCGATGAAAAGCCACACTGCATATTCCTCCCTCAAAAAGATAGACCCCAGGATCAGCATGCCGATGGTTATTCCGGTTGGGAGCCTGTATTTCAGCATCATCGCCCCCCGAATCTGCGTTTTCTGGATTTGTATGCCTCGATTGCGCGGATGAAATCGTCTCTGCCGAAGTCAGGCCATAGGGTTTCTGTGAAGTACAATTCCGAGTATGAGAGTTGCCACAGCAGGAAATTGCTGATTCGGAACTCTCCGCTGGTACGTATCATGAGGTCGGGGTCGGGGATATCCGGGACATACAAATTTTCGGCCACGGTGCTTTCGTTTATATTTTTTATTTTCAGGCTTCCATTGGCGACCTTGGCGGCGATCTGCCTGGTGGCCCGTGCAATCTCCGCCCGGCCGCCATAGTTCAGTGCTATGACCATATGAGACTTGTCGTTGCCTTGCGTGAGCGAAACTGCTGTGTCAACTTTTTCCCGTGTGGCGGCAGGCATGGCTCCGATTTCCCCGATGGCTCTCACCCGCACGCCTTTCTCGTGAAGCTCAGCCAAGTTGTTGTCTATAGAAGCCCCGAGAAGACTCATCAGACCTTTCACCTCGCCTTGTGAACGTTTCCAGTTCTCGGTGCTGAAGGCATAGAAAGTGGTATATTTTATTTGGAATTCCTCTGCCAGGTCCATCACTTTACGGACGGTTTTTTCCCCGGCACGATGTCCGTCGAGGGTGTCAAGGCCATGTTTTTTAGCCCAGCGCCCGTTGCCGTCCATTATGAAGGCTATATGCTGTATTTCAGCTTTGTTTGCCATAGAACTCTTCCTCGAGAGCCGCGCACAATGCATGATATATGGGCAAATGGTGTTCTTGTATCCGGTGAGTTTTTTCTTTTGGCACTTTCACGGCGCAGTCTGCTAGCTTTGCGCTTTCACCGCCGCATTTACCTGTAAACACCAGTGTTCCCATGCCCTTGGCCCTGGCCACTTTCAGGGCTTTGACGACATTCGGCGAGTTGCCGGATGTGGTGAACGCGACGAATACATCCTTTTTTTCCCCCAGCACATAGACTTGTTGGGCGAAAACCATTTCGGGGTCGACATCGTTTGAGTATGCACTTGTGAAGGCTGGGTGTCCGTTGAGGCAGATTACCTTCATTCCTCCCTGAAGTTTTGATGCTATCATCCTTCCCTCTTCCCCGTAGCTTGCCTCAAGAATCCTGGTGAAATCCTTACCGACAGGTCTGGAAAGCATGAAACCCTTCAATAGTTCCCCGGCCATATGGTCGGCATCTGAGGCACTTCCTCCGTTGCCGCAGACAAATACAGTGCCTTTTTTGAGGAAGGTTTGCCTCAACATGTCCAAGGAAACGACAATTTCAGCTTTTATTTTTTTTAAGACGGGGTAATTTACAAATAGTTCGGCTATGTTATAGGCCATGGTGTTTGCTCCGCTTGATCATCAAGCTGTTAATTTTTTGTTAATATAATGTCAGGTTTTTACAAAATAGTACTTATCATAAATTGAAAAACATCTTATACACAGTAAAATTTACTCTGTTTCAAGGCTATTTCAGGCTTTATTAACAGAATTCACAGGGTATATTATTACTGTATTCTATATATATGTCAAGACAAAGACAGTAGAGAGTGTTAATATACGCCAAAAAAGAAAGGAAGGGTAGCGGAAATGGAATTTATTGTCCTTAAAAACGATTTGATTGACAAGCTTCAGAGGGTTTCGAATGTGATTGTGCAGCGTTCGACGTTGCCTGTATTGGCGAATGTGCTTCTTGAGGCCAAGGATGGTTCGCTTTCGATGACCACTACCGATCTGGAAATCCGTTTGTCTGCCAGGCTTGATGCCGAGGTGTCCGTCCCGGGAAGGACTACGATGCCAGCCAAGACTTTTCTCCTGATGGTCAAGGGGCTGCCAGGGGAAAAGATAAAGATGTCTTGCGACAGCTCGCACCACATGCGCATAGAGACCGAGAACTCCTCCTACAATCTTTTCGGGCTTGCCCCCGACGACTTCCCTGAGGTAGCTCCCTTTTCGCCGCTCAGGCGTTTTACTGTCAAGCAGGACGAGTTGGTGAGGCTGCTTTCGCGGATAGGCTATGCGGCGAGCACTGATGAGTCGAGGAAGATGTTGAATGGTGTTCTTTTCAGCGTTAAGGAGGGAGCTTTCACTGCGGTTGCCACTGACGGCAAGCGTCTGGCGCTGGTGGAGAAAGTGGTGGAGGGCTTTACCGGGGATGACGGTCAGGCCATTGTGCCCTCAAAGAGCGTGATGGAGGTTCAGCGTCTTTTCTCTGGCGGCAACGAGGATGTTTCAATAGAGTTCGGGGCTGCACAGGCATGCTTTTCCATGTCTGGAAGAAGCCTTTACAGCAAACTTATTGACGGCAGCTATCCGAACTACCGTCAGGTGATCCCTACTTCATTTTCCAACAAGATTGAGCTTCAGTCGGACGTGTTTTCCGGTGCGTTGCAGCGTATTTCAAATGTGGTGTCCGAAAGCAACGGGCATGTGAAGTTTACTGTCGCCAACAACAGCATAACCATGAAGGCTGCCAGCTCTGACATAGGGGAGGGTTTTGAGAAGATAAACGTTTCCTATTCGAAACCGGAAGAGATTTCGCTTTCCTTCAACCCGTTGTTTGTGCTTGCCCCTTTCAAGCATCTTGATGCAGACAAGGTGATTTTGCAGCTTAACGACGGGTACAATCCGGTTGCTTTGTCATGTGGAGACGGCTTTTTGTATGTGTTGATGCCGATGAGGAACAAATAGGCGGGTGTTGAAGCGTTTTTGCACATGTTTTGTGTTTTTTTTGGGTGTTTTTTTTCTTTCGTTTGCTTCCATTGCAGATACGCTTACGGTGATGGCCTTCAATATTGAGAATTATTTTCTTGCTGACGGCAAGGGGGCACCGAAAAAGCCTGACCGCTCGAGATCCGCCCTGAACGAGGTAATAGCTGCCTCCAGTCCTGATGTGATGATATTTTCGGAGGTGGGCGGCGAGGATGCGATTGCATATATAGTGTCCAGGCTTGCTGAGACTGGTATTGACTATCCTTATTTTGGTGTGATGCACGGTGACGACACCAGCCGTCATCTGGGCTATGTATCGCGGATCGAGCCTGTTTCGGTGAAGAAAATAGATTCTCTAAGCTATCGTCTGAAGCCTAAATTTGAATGGGCCAGATATTTGGAGAGCGTAAGGGTGCAGAGGGGGTTTCTGCATGTGGTTTTTGAGGTTGGGGGCTATGTTTTCCATGTGATAGGTGCCCATTTGAAGTCGAATGTTCCGCACTGGAGGTATAGCCAGACGGACATGCGGCGCATGGAGGCCAGGCTGTTGAAATACTATGTTAACGGGCTGGTCCTGGGGAATCCTTCCGCGAATGTCTTGGTTGTTGGCGACATGAACGATGTCTACAGCTCGAGCCCTCTTGTTGCATTGCGGGGAATGCACGAGAAGCCGTTGAAAAGGCTGTTTGACCTTAGGCCGGTGGATTCGCATGGTACGGCATGGACGCATTGGTGGAAGTCTGAGGACAGCTACGGCAGGATAGACTACATGTTTGTCTCTCCTTCCTTGTTGCCAGAGATAGACTTCACCAAGACCGAGGTGGTGCATCCTGAAGTCTTCAAAAAATAGTAACCCGCCTCCATTCTGAAAAAAAATCAATTTTTTTTCAATTCAGGGCTTTTATTTTC
>JAFGFR010000151.1 GCA_016930955.1 Victivallales bacterium
CCGAGTGATGACGAGAAGTTCAGCAAGACTCTTTCTCTCTTAGTCATTCCTCTCTCCTTGCCGTTGCTGCCTGCGGGGCAGTTGCGCAGGCATGGCTCGAGTATACATGTCCTGCTCTTCATTATAGGATCTTTTCCCTTGCATCCTGCGGCGAGCTGTTCAATGCTGATTTCGCCCCGCGGAATCTTTGTCCTTGTATTATTCCCGATCAGGGCGGGACCTTCATCGGGATGGAGGCTGTAGCGTTTCGCCCAGTCGCACCGATGGCGCCGAACAATCGTGAAATCAACAGCCACTCCACCGACATCCAGCTTGACGCTCTTGCCGCTGATCGCATCCATCGGGCATTTATCGGCGCAAACCTTGCATTTACGGCAGACATTTGGGGCTTTTAATGGGTTGTCATAGTCCATTTCGGCATCGGTAACGATGCATATGCAACGCTGATGCGGGCCATGTGCCTTTGTCAGCAAAGCGCCGCTGATCCCGATTTCACCCAGTCCGGCAGCGACCGCCCCGATCGAGTTGCAGCGCATGTCCGGCAAAGGTCCTCGCGGGGAGTCGGTATAGGATCCATATCCAAGAAGATTCTCCGTGAGCATAGACTTATATCCCATCTTGTCGAGATAGGTCGCCACCTCCATTGCTGCGAAGCACAGCTCCAGGCGTGTCTGGTACTGGTGGAAGTTGTAGCATCCGACCTGCTGGCTTTCCTCTAGCCCGGCATTGCGGATCAGCTCATCTGGATAATGCATCCCGAGGACAATCACCGACTTCGCCCCTTTCACGAAGTCGGAAGGTTTTCTTAGCGCCAAGTCTTCATTGATTATTTTTGGAATATACTTTCCGTGATAGTGAAGTTTGCTGTTGCTGTCTACGATCCTTTCTCCGAGTTCTTTCTCATTGATAACTGTCTTCAGTTGGTCCGTTACCGGATCAAGCCTGTCGGCAGGCGAGACACCAAACAAACTGACCAGGTTCTTCTCCGCAATTACCTCGAGTTTAATCCGGAGCGCCCTACCACCGATTTTCTGCGGAGTGTCGATTTCAAACTTGTCGGAGATGCGGTTCGTGGCATCCACCGGTGCGCTGGTCGTGATCGCCCCTGTGAAGTGCTTGCGTCCGAATTCAGGAATTATGAACTCTCCGTTCTCAATTTTTCCAAGATCTGTCATTGCGCAGAGTTCTGGTGTGCATGCCTCCCTGGTCTCGGTATACGACGCGGCGCTGTAGCCGTAATCCTCTATCATGCGCGCGAGTCGCAGGAGCGCTTGATGCATCTTCAAATTGACAGGGTAAGCATACGCTTCGCCACATTTCTGAGGCAGGTTCCCTGCGTTCTTGGCCTCAAACGGGATTTGATAGGCAAATGCGAATACTGTCTGGACTCCGGGAACGTCCTTGAGCGCAAGCTTCCCTGCATCGGTATCCGTCCTCAGGGGAGCCACCGCGACAAGATCAATCCCAAGCTCGACGGCTCGGGCAATCACGTCGTCACGCATCTTCCTGAGGGTCGGCATTGAATCCGGATAGCGCTTGTTGATGCGGTTCTGCGCGATCATCTTGTCGCGCCCGAAACTCTGCTTCGTCGTCCGCAGATGGGGTGGCACACAGTATTTCTGGCAGACACCGCGTTCATGCCCACGGACACCTTTTGTGTGGAGCTCATTCAGAATGGTTTTTTCATCAATATGATCCTCTTTTCTCAGAGTATCGGAATTGAGATCAAGATTGAAATGTTCGGCCCAGGCACAGCGCCATATGTTCTTGTTCGCATACTTGTAGACTTTGCCGCCGATCTCCACGACATGGGGGGCCTTCGCGTTCATGTCCTTCTTCATCGCGAGTGACGGACAGTGGGTTATGCACTCGCCGCACATGTCGCAGAGCTTGGGTCCGTCGTACATAGGTGTCGGGACAAGTTGCGCATCGGTTACAATAGAGATGAAACGGCACCGGCTGCCGAATTCGGGGGTTATCGCCAGTCCGCACCAGCCTATCTCAGCGAGTCCCGCAGCTGCCGCCGCATGGATATGCGACAAATCCGGGGCGAAAAGGCTGGGTATTCCATCGTATTGGCGGTAGCGCCAAATGTTCGAGCTGGCGACAGCAATCGCCTTGTGTCCATGGTCGTTGAGAAGACGGACGACACGATAGGCTGTCCTGTCCAAAAGTCCGTTCTGGTCCATCCAGCCGCCTGGACTGCGGTCCTGAGGTTCGGGTTCGCCACCCATCTCGCACCAGGTGTCAGTTATATGTATGGCGCCGACGACCACGGTCTTTGATTCCGGCAGTATCGCCTGTGGACTAAGTAGATACGGCGCGTTCTTCCAGCGCTCTACCGGGCCGAACCCCACCAGGTCCATCCCAAAATTCAGAATCTCCGCCTTCACCTTCTCCGTCAACAACCTGTTACTCATTTCACGCTCCTATATTATCTTGCCGATAGTTACGGCCATTTGGTGCATTTCCTTCAAAATTACATTTTGCTTGCTTTTCGGACAACGGTAGAGCGGTGCATAGCAGCCGAGGGCTCCTGACAGATTCCCGTCGTCATCAAAAACAGGGCAAGCGCAAGATGCAAGGTTGTTCTGGTCGGGAATAATTCTGCAGATCCCAGTTTTACGGATAATATCTGCCTGCTCCCGGAACCCTCTGTCGTCATTTACACCATCCCAATGCACCTCTGGATTGCCGTATACACTTTTTATCTCGGAAAGTTCCCGATCTGATGAATAGGCAACAATGACTCTGCCGGTGGGCATTGTATATATGTTCTTGGAGGCTATCATGTCAGAATCGACTTTAATCATTTGATCCGGAGAATATTGTGCCGCAACAACACGCCTCCCGCAAACAAGGATCGCGAAGACAACCGCCTCTCCGACCGATGCGGAAAGCTCCCGCATGCAGTTTCTGAACGACTCGGACGAGTATTTTCCTGTGAGGCTGTTTTCGCGGCCGATCTGTTCGCATTTCGGCCCGGCGATATATCTCGAATTCTCTATCTGACCAACAAACCCGGAGGCGGCCATCGTCTTTAAAAGATTGTGCGCAGTGTTTACAGGAATCCGCATCTTCCCGGCTATCTTGGACAACTCGACACCCTTGCGTCCAATGTCCTCAAAAAGAAGTATCGAAAGTATGTCCAAGGCCTTCTTCACTGATTTTACCGGCACTTCACACATGACATCCTCACCATTGTTCTATAATATGGAAATTAACTCTACAATATGGAAACAATATCGCACTTAAAGACACCTGTCAAGCGAGGATATGAAAAAAATGCGAAAAAAAATTAGCCAGACTCATTGAGCTTGCCGCCCAAAGGGCTGGGGCGGATGATCTTTATCGATGAGCCAATTTCAATAAAACGTACCAGTTCCTCTGACTTGTGGGTGTCGAGCTGTAAAAAAAGGGAAATCGGTATGAGAAAACGGTGACGAGTGTGGACGGTCATTTGAACCTGCCATCCACAAAACCTGAGGATTCGCTCCAGAGTCCTTAAAATTCAGTGTCCTGCGCGATAATTCAAGCCTCTTTCGGACGAAAACCAACCCGCACCTCATGGTTTTTTTCTTAAATTCCCGAAAAACACGCTTGAATTTTTCCCCATCACACAATATATTAGGTGTAACGTTTCGGCAACAAGCGTTGCAAGGCCACGAGAAAGCGCTTTTAATGGAGGTATTTAAAATGCATTACAGAGACATTTTATCTTCCGAGGGACGGGGAGACTCCGCAGTGCCATGCCGGATGAATGGCAAAGGCTTTGACAGAGGACGGGTTTTTACGTTGATCGAGCTCTTGGTCGTGATTGCGATCATCGCGATTCTTGCGGCGATGCTC
>JAFGFR010000152.1 GCA_016930955.1 Victivallales bacterium
CTTCCTATTTGATGTTTTAGGTTAATATGAACTTTCTATCTGCTATTTCTAGCTCAATTTTAATTAAATACTTTTGAAATTACCTCTGAAAACAATCGTGGACCAAGAATGAGCTTGAGAGACAAGTCCGTTTTTTTGCCGGAGGATCATCCTCTGCTTTGCGTCGAGCGTGTGAAATGGGCCATGGGCCTTGAGGTTGTCGCCGGAGTTGACGAGGCTGGCAGGGGGCCTCTTGCGGGGCCTCTTGTCGTCGCCGCCGTGGCCTTCCGTCCAGGCTCGGCAATCCCTCCGGTGGACGACTCGAAGAAGCTTTCCCCGGCACAGCGCGAGGAATTGAGGCAGGCGATAGCCAATACTCCGGGTGTCGTCTACTCGATCCAGACCATCCCTCCAGAGACGATCGACAGGATAAACATCCTCGAGGCAACACGCATGGGCATGAGGAAGGCGGTGAAGGCTATCAGGGGTGTCCAGTTTGCGCTGATAGACGGTCTGCCTGTGCCGGACTTCCCTGTCGAGTCCGAGGCAATCGTCAAGGGAGATGCGAAATCCGCAAGCATCGCCGCCGCAAGCATACTTGCCAAGACATACAGGGACAAGCTGATGATGAAATACTCGCGCAACTACCCGGAATACGGCTTCGACTCAAACATGGGCTACGGCACGCGCGTGCATCTGGACGCGATCGCAAGATACGGCATCAGCCCCATCCACCGCAAGTCCTTCGCTCCAGTCAGAAATGCCCTGAACCCAGCCCCCGTACAGATGGAGATGGAGCTGTAGCCTGTCCTTCCCACGCAGAGTCTTGAAACTGTCTCTGAAATGCGATTTTCTCAAGTTTTTTCTCAAGTTTGCAAAATAAATCCTTGCATCATGTCGTTGTTTTTGATAGAATCATTAAGGGATCGAGCCCCGAATCGGAGGGAAATTAAATTTTTTTTGGAACGATTTATGCTTGATTGCGGGTAGGAAGTGGTAAGAGTGTGTTTAAGTGACGACATTTGTATTTAAGGAAAGGAGGTAGAAAATGAAGACGGCGGCGAGAAAAGGGTTCACGATGATCGAGGTCATGATGACCATAGGGATCATTCTGATTCTGGCGGCGTTGCTCTTCCCGGCTCTTAACCAAGCCAAGACTCAGGCTAGATTCACTCGCTGGAAGGCATTTAACGAGATGGTGAACGGCGACCCCGACTGTGTTGTCAACTTCAATTTCCAGTCAAAGGACAGCAGGCTGGTCAGCCGCGCTGAGGGCTGCGACACCTCTGACTTCATGAGGGAGGCCTACGACGGCATTCTCAACGGTGACTTTGCCTGGACCGACGGCAGGTGGCCGAAGTTGAAGAGGGCTCTCATGTTCAACGGCTCTGACACCTATGTGGTCATGGAGGGCGGCACTGCCAACAACTTCGCCGGTGAGGGAAGTTTTACCATCACCTGCTGGGTAAGATTCGACAATCTCGACCAAATCAACACCCTGATATCGAAGGTCAACTCCGGTGCCACCCAATATGAGCTTTTCGCCGCGGACAGTCAGATCGGCGCGATCCTCTTCGGAGAGGAGCTTTCAGTGGGCAGCTCCGATATCGAGAAGGACAAGTGGGTGCATTTAGCCCTGCAGTTCAACATGGGCAACCAGGTAGCTGACGCGTCAACGGTAAAGGACTATGCGATGGCCACGGGGGAAATCCGCTTCGGGATTTCCCACGTCATCTACAGGCTGGCCGATGGCACGACAGTCAAGATTGACGAGTATCCCGGCGACGTAAAGGATTCCACCGACCCGCAGCAGTACGTAGCCGGAATCCAACAGATGTACGGCCAGGAGGTCGAAGGCTACACCATCAAGGCTGCCAGGGTCCACTACGACGAGGACGGCAATCAAGTCCCGGACATCCCCAATCAGGCTGACAACACCATATTCACCACTGATGTCCCGGAGGTTGTCGCCGGCGGTGGAGATGAAGGCGGCGGCGAAGAACCTGTTGTCCCGGATGAAGACCCTGGTGAAGCCCCTGCTCCTGCTGGAGACGGGAATGGAATAATGGTGGTCTATATCAATGGAAAGGCTATAGGGAACAAGGCGGTGAACTTTGACCCTGCAGTCTTCCAGGGAGCCTCCCCGATGATCATAGGTGCCGAGGACAACGGCGGGGGCAAGACCAACCTCCTTTCAGGGAGGATAGACGAGATGATCATCACGAAGAGGGCGCTTCCGGCGGCAGAGATCAAGGCTCACTACGAGATGGGGGCAGGGCTCTAGTCGCAGTTTTGTAAATCGACACAATATCGGAGTCAAGTTTTCCCGGCCAATCCGGCCGGGAAAACTTTTGTTTTTGTACGCAGATGACCAAACTTTCCCAAAGTCTGGCACTCTTCTCGATGGGGTTTTTCGCCATCTCGGCGCAGACCTTGCTTTTCCGGGTTTTCATGAGCAATCTCGAGGGGAACGACATTGCAGTGGCCGTGTTCTTTTGGTCATGGTTCCTCTGGGTCGCCGTCTCCGCATGGCTTTTCAACAAGGCCGCCAAAGGTGTCTTGCGCTTTTCACGGGGTAAAAATCCCCCCGGTATATCAGACCAAGCAATGGGCATCATGCTCTTGCTTTATATCCCGGCATGCATACTTCAATCCCTGCTCATATCCAATTCCAGGGATTTTGCTGGAATTCCTCCCTTCTCACCCTTTCCCATCGGCAGCATGCTTGCCGTCGCCCTGGTCGTAAATCTTCCTGTGAGCCTTGTCACGGGGATAATCTTCCCTTCGGCATGCAAATGGCTCTCCTCACGCTCGGACATCCCGGTGTCCAAGGTCTATCTGCTCGAGGCCGCGGGAAGCATCGCAGGCGGACTGGCAACCACTGCCATGCTGTATCTCGAGTTCAACATGGCAATGGCATTCATCGTTGTTTCATTGCTTCCCGCCTCCGCTGTGCTGCTTTTGCTTTCAGAGCCAATTTCAAAACTACCCGTGGCCGCGCGGCCTGCCATTTTGGATGCGAGGCCA
>JAFGFR010000153.1 GCA_016930955.1 Victivallales bacterium
CAGCCTTTCGCGGACTTGAACCACTTGATAAATTCCAAGGCGAAGATCAAATAGGCGCAATCGTATTCATCCCCTGTCGTCCACGTAAACTGAATCGATGGCCCCATGGTGAATAAACGAGTAACGCGAAATTCGTAGCTGATGGCAAAACCGAGGGTCGCCGGCCCGCCAAAGCTTATCTGATATGACTCCGTACCGGCTTGGGCGTAGCTGAACCCGAGTCCCACAGCGGGTTTGAGCCCAAGCCCTCGCCATGGATAGAAGGCCGTATCCAAAAAGAGTGCAAACCCTGCGGTCTTCGGATCGTTCTCACCTCCGAACCCGCCGCTGATGAAATTTATCTGAAATCCGATAGTGAACCATTCGAAAAACGCGTCACCCACGCGTATAGACAGCGCCGAAGCCCAAATGGGGCCGAGGTCAAACGTCAACTCCAGATCTTGTTGTTCCGTCGTATACCAGGCGTATGCCATGGCTACCCCGCTGCTTCCCCCCATGAACGAACCGGGGCGTCTGGGGACTGATTTGTCCAGGCGCCAACGCCTATTCGGTTTTTCTTCCTTTTTAATGACAGCTGGACGCTCATCATCCGACATCTGCTCTGTCAGAGCCGTATCAGATGATGAGGATGCTTCCTTCTGCATCGCGGCTGTCTCCCCGGTCAAATCCCCTCCGTCAGGAGAGATGCCGGCGTCCGGAGACGCTGTTCCCGCCTCCTCCTTGTCCTCCACATCGGCCTCGATGTCCGAAGCATGCGATACGGCGACAGCGCCACCCCATATCGACAGCAGCGCAACAACGAAACCACACCACGTCCTCATCGCCCGTTTCATGGCCCCACCTTATCGCATGTTGGGGCAAGCCGCCAGCTTATCCTGTTGAACCTCTGTCAGTTCCGGGGCTCCCATGATCATCGTACCGACCCTGTCCCACTGAAAACCGTGGGGACGGCGGTTGGACCACCAGATAAACATCGCCCTTCCCTTGATATTATCAAAGGGAACAGTACCCCAGTATCGGGAGTCATTGGAGTTGTCCCTGTTGTCCCCCAGAACGAAAACCCGATCCGGCGGTACGGTAATCGGACCGAAGCTGTCTTTGTGTCCGGACAGAGATTCCGCAATCGTGTATTGAAACTCACCGTGCTTTTCGATCCAGAGCTCGGCCTTGCCGTCCCGCCACTTGTTTTCAAATGGCAGACGGGTTCGGTACGAACTGGTTCCCACGAGACACCTGGGAATCTCCTTGTTGTTGATAAAGAGTATGTCCCGCTTCATCTCCACCACATCCCCCGGCAATCCGACGATTCGTTTGATAAAGTCTGTTCCAGCCATATCGGACTCATCCCCCTCGAATTCAACCGGAAGACTCAGCTCGCTTTTGGGTTTGATAAATACAATGACCTCCCCGTGCTTCGGGTCGGAGAAGCGAACCAGCCGCTGATGGACAAACGGCAATGAGAGTCCGTATCGGTACTTGCTGACAAAAATGTGGTCGCCGACCATCAACGTCGGCACCATCGATTCACTCGGTATCTTGAATGCCTCTACTACAAATAGTCGCAGCAACACCGCCACCAGGACAGCTATTCCGATGGATTCAATATACTCCCGCGAGGCGCTCTTCTTGGCAAAGGCGAGGTGTCTATCCACCTTTTCACCGAGTCCTGTCATGGCTTCGACAAGTCTGTCGTTTTCACCGGAGGCGATAGCTTTTTTCAAGGATGACATGGCAACCTCGAGTTCGGCCCTCCCCTTTTTACTCACAGCCTTGCCGTTTTTCGCCAGGATTTTTTCCACGGATTGAAGGAGTCGTTTCGCATCTCGCAGACGTCGTCTGGTCCGAAATGGATGATCTTTGTCCTTAACCTTCCAAAATGGAAGCTTGTCACGAATTGAGTACATCAAAAATGCGAGCAGTGCGTAGAGCAGCAGCACATGCCAGAACTCAAACTCTTCGAAGAATCCGAAGAGTCGCACTCTGACAAAAATCTCTACGGCTTGCCAGGCGATCACACCAGGAAGCGCGACAAACCAGACAAAGTACCAGAACAAACTGAGCAGGTATCGGTGGTTCAATTAAACCTCTCCTTTTGCGCTCTTCTTATAGACCTCAAGGCGGGGACCACGCAAGGAAGTGATAGAAAAATTGCCCATTTCAAAGGTCTGTGGGTTTCACGAGTCCCAACTTGAGGCGATTTATCACCGTGTGCCGCTGTCGCTCCTTGTATTTGCTGTGCGCTGCATCCCCTCGCTCGTTTTGCCGATGGGTTTGTCTGTCCAGGATCTGAAGTTCTGTTCGAATGTAGACAATTGGTCGCGGAATAGGATCGATGCCGTCTGTCACAAATGCATCCTGAAAATTGGGAATCCGAATGGGCATATCTGTTACCCAATGAACAACGTGGTATTCTGGAGACGAGTGTTTGTTCTCTGTGAGGGCATCATGATAGTCATCCACATCGCTGTCCAATTGAAGATCTCGAAAAATCGTCTTCAGATGGGGATGTTCGGTGCAGACGTTCCTGAAAGAGAACAGCGTGTTGTAGCACTCGCTCGAAAGACCGTAATTAAACGGAAACAAATTTCTGGCGAGATAGTTGATGACCGGCATCACGTCCGCCATGGTGGACGTGATGACTCTAAACCGCATCTTGTCGAACACCTGCGCGGCCAGTGTCCCCTTGGAAAGCAATTTGGTAATCATGCTGGAGCGCTGTTTTCTGCCTCCGATGAACTCCACCACGGGTAACCCCGCTGCCATCATATTGCTGAGGGTGCGATAGATTCGCCTCTCGGCTGCCTGAAAGAGCTCCTGGTCTGCCATGGCCAGCGCCTGTCTCGCCTGCTCCGCGTCAAAGTGGTTGACAGTGTGCATTGTTTTCAAAAGCACGCAGGCGCAGAACTGGCGATGGCGGTTTTTGCGATCCCCGGCCATCGCCAACAGGTCGACGATGCCGGCCTTGCGGAGCGGCTTGGGAATCGGGAAGGAGAGGGTTTCTCTAAGATAGATTACGGCTTCATCTCGGATACGTTCCAAAAACACGAGGTCCTCTGAATCGGAGAGATTGACCAGATGTGTCCGCAACAGGGCGTTGATCTCGGATGGTTCCGGGTTGAGTCGGTGCCAATCCAACACACTTCCTCCCCGAAGAATGACGCGGACCAACTCCAAGTCAAAAAGAGTAAACTCATCGAGTGTTCTATAAGGTTCGAATGTGGTATCGAGAGCCTGTTTCATGAGGTTGTCGCAACGGGACCGACAGCGCCTCGGCGACGTCAGAACTTATCGGGTAAGACGCCGAGATCCTTCGAATCATCTTTGCTTCCGAGAGATACGGTTCCAAAGAAAATCCCGCAGACAATGAGCAGCAATAGAAGATTTCCCCAGATGGTGCCGGTGCAAAGCGGGACAAGGACGGCAAGTGCCAATAGTGCGATGGGTGCGAGTCGAATCATAGACTTTTCCTTTTTGTTCGTTGCTATCCTACTAAAACCTACTTGTCCTACATTATGCCACACCAAGATTCATGTCAAATTTAGATGACATTTTTTACAAGGGAAGTCCTGGTTAGGCAACCTAAAAGTGACAAATATGCCAACTTATGGTTGGCGGTTGCCGCGAATCTAATAACGGACACAGTTCAATCTTCTTTAGTGTTTTTTGTATTTTTTACCATTTTCGGGAATCAATGTGTTCTCGCATGGAACAAATAATTAGATTGTGCCCGCAACTTGCCGTATGTAATGAGTCGTCTATTCTTTTATTGTGTAGATGAACTAAGTGAACTAGAGGTGAAAAGAAGGAAACGACAATGAGTGATGCTGTCAAGAAGATCCAAATTGAGGAGTTGCCCGTGCTTCCGCTTCGCAACTCCGTCATGTTTCCGGCATCGGTGGTGCCGATCAATGTCGGACGCAACAAATCCGTCCGGGTTATCGAGACCATATCAAAGGCGAGTGATCAGCTCGTGGCCGTGCTGAGTCAGCGGTCACCGGATATCGAGGATCCGGATTGGGGCGATCTATACAACGTAGGTACTGCTTCGCGGATTTTGAAGGTGGTGAAGCTCGGAGACGGCAACTACTCTGTCGTCCTACAGGGTGTTCATCGCATTCAGCTGGTGGAACCGGGCCCACGAGAGCCCTACCTCATCGGTAAGATGAGAGCGCTTCAAGCCGATCCCACCAATGATGTAGAGGTCGAAGCCCTTGCCACAAATCTGAGGGAGACCGCGAGACAGCTCATTTCACTTCTGCCCAATCTTCCGCGGGAAGCCGCCGGCGTGTTGGACCATGTGTCGGATCCAGGTACACTGGCGGACCTGGTCTCCTCCAATTTGACGGTCCCGGTCGAAGAGAAGCAGCGGGTCATCGAAGCGGTCGGCATCGAGGAACGCCTCAGAACCTGCCTCAAGCTGCTCACCAAACAGCTCGAGATGCTAAAAGTAAAAAAGGAGATCTCCTCGATGGTGCAGGAGGAGATGGGACGAAGCCAGCGGGAGTATTTTCTTCGGCAACAGCTCAAGGCCATCAGGGAAGAGCTCGGAGAAGGGGATGAGGAGGAGGACGAAATCGAAGAGCTTCGCGAACGAATCTCCAAAGCCGGCATGACTCCCGAGGCAGAGAAGATGGCGCAGAAGCAGTTGGGCCGATTGCGACATATGCAGACCTCGTCTGCAGAGTACACTGTCACGCGGACCTATCTGGATTGGATGCTCGATGTCCCTTGGAATAAATGTACAGAGGATAAGTTGGACGTTGAGACGGTTCGACAAGTTCTCGATCATGATCACTATGATTTAGAGAAAGTGAAAAAACGGATTCTGGAGCAGATTGCCGTCTTGAAGCTGAAACCGGACAAAAAGGGACCGATCCTCTGTCTCGTGGGTCCTCCGGGCGTTGGAAAGACCTCCCTTGGAAGGTCCATTGCGTCCGCGCTCGGCAAGGAGTTTGTCCGCATCTCCCTCGGGGGTGTCAAAGACGAAGCAGAAATCAGGGGCCACCGACGAACCTATGTGGGCGCCCTACCCGGCCGGATTATCCAGGGAATGAAGCGCGCCGGAACGATCAATCCCCTCTTCATGTTGGATGAGCTCGACAAGTTGGGC
>JAFGFR010000154.1 GCA_016930955.1 Victivallales bacterium
GCCGACCAGCCCGCCATCGACATCCTCGCGCCGTATCAGATCGCCGGAGTTCGAGGGGTTCATGCTGCCACCATACAGTATGCATACACTCGCGCCAGCCGCGGCGCCAAACATGTCGGTTATCACGGACCTAATGAATGCATGCGTATCCTGGGCCATATCCGGAGTGGCTGTCTTCCCCGTGCCGATCGCCCAAACAGGCTCGTAGGCCACCACGGTCTTCTCCATCTGTTCAGTCGTCATGCCGGCAAGCCCTGCGCGCAATTGCCTGTCGAGAACCTTTTCAGTCTTGTTTGACTCGCGCTCCTCGAGAAGCTCGCCAATGCAGACTATGGGGACCAGCCCGCAGTCGAGCGCAGCTTTCAACCTCTTGTTCACCGTCTCGTCCGTCTCCCCGAAATATTGCCTGCGCTCGCTATGCCCTATGATAACGTATTCAACCCCCAGCTCCTTGAGCATCGCGCCGGATATCTCTCCCGTGAAGGCCCCGGACTTCTCCCAGTGGATATTCTGCGCCCCCACCTTGACGTTGCTGCCGGCCGCAGCTTTGACAGCCTCCGACAGCCCAGTAAAAGGCGGACATACGACCACAGATACGTCCCCGGGCTCCACATCCTTCACCAGAGGCTTGAACGCCTCGACAAAATCCCGGGCCTCGGAAGCCGTCTTGTTCATCTTCCAGTTGCCCGCAATAATCACTTTCTTTGACATCTCAACTCCTGAAGATTAGTATTCATGCATAAATTGGTCCCTGCAAACAAAACAAACCTAGAATGTACTCCATCTCGCCCGTCTTGCAAACGCCACGCGTATATTTTCCAAAAAAATCCCGCTCAGCGCATTATTCCAAAGAAAAATGCTTGATTAGCATAAACTTCAATGTATATTCAAGGGCGGAAAGGTGTTTGAGCTTGGATTCTTGTACTATTTACTAACAAGGGTGTTCTGATGTTATATCAGAGACTGTCGAAATATTTTGCCAGCGACATCGGCATAGACCTGGGCACGGCGAATTGCCTTGTCTTCGTGAGGGACAAGGGCATCGTCCTTTCAGAACCTTCTGTAGTGGCGATTGCCGCGGGGACCAAGGAGATTCTGGCCGTCGGAAGCGAGGCTAAAAGAATGCTCGGGAGAACCCCAGGCAACATCAAGGCCATAAGGCCCATGAAGGACGGGGTGATCGCCGATTTCGAGATCACCGAGGAGATGCTCCGCTACTTCATACAAAAGGCCAGGAGCTATGTCAGCAGAAGCAGGCGCTTTCTCTCGCCAAGAGTCCTGATAGCCGTGCCCTCCGGCATAACCGAGGTCGAGACCAGGGCTGTGAAAGACAGCGCGCAGCGCGCAGGCGCGGGCGAGATATACCTCATGGAGGAGCCTATGGCCGCGGCAATCGGCGTGGGCTTGCCGGTTTCGGAGCCTTCAGGCAGCATGATCGTGGACATCGGAGGCGGCACAACCGAGGTCGCCGTGATATCCTTCTCGGGTATCGTGGAGTCCCGCAGCGTGCGTGTTGGCGGCGACGAAATGGATGCCGCAATCAGCCAGCACATGAAGAGAGCCTATAACCTGATGATCGGGGAAAGGACTTCCGAGGAGATCAAGATATCCATCGGCAGCGCATATCCGCAGGACGACGAGAAGACCATGGAGGTCAAGGGACGAGACCTTGTCTCCGGACTGCCAAAGACCATCAGGATCACCGCCGAGGAGGTGAGGAACTCCTTGCTCGAGCCTGTGACAAGCATAGTGGAGGCTGTCAGGGGGACTCTCGAGAGATGCCCCCCGGAACTGGCTGCCGACCTCATTGACCGCGGGATAATGCTCGCAGGAGGAGGAGCATTGCTGAAAGGGCTTGACAAACTGCTTATCGAGGAGACCGGGCTGCCCGTGTTCGTGGCGGACGACCCGCTCAAGGCCGTGGCTAACGGAACAGGAATAGTCCTTCAAGAAATAGACTATGTCCACAAGGCCTCCCGCAATTCAATGAGGAACAGATTCAACCGTTAGGGGCAATTGCGAAACATCCAGTGCCCACCGCGCGGCATTCACCGGTCATTTTGCCGCGCCGTCTTGCCGCCCATGAGCTCACAACGCAACTATTCTCTCTGCATAATGAAAAACAAAAATTATATCAGTAATCACTCGACAGGGATCAACACTTGGGTGGAGGTGGGCGAGACGAACTGGAGGTGTTTTACGCCGATTGAGTTGCTCGTGATGACTGCGATCCTCGCGATCTTGGCATCTATGCTGTGCCTGGTCTCTGCTTGCACCGGCCGGATTCAGCGAGCTAAGGACAGCCCATTGCCTCAGCCCTGTCCACACGAATCTGGACGCACCGTCATTGATGTCAGCGAACATGGCGCCAAGCCCGACGATGGCGAAGACGACTTCGAGGCCATCCGGGCGATTTTTATGAATGTCTCGAATGAGGAGAACGTCACAGTCCACTTTCCTCCCGGCCGCTACGACATCCACACGCCGGTCGACACCCGTCCAAACCAGAAAGCATTCAGCGCAATTAATGCGAAGAACCTGGTTATTGAGGGCAAAGACGCGATCTGGTGGTTCCACGGATGGATTGGCGTGGCGCACTTCCAACACTGCCAGGGTTTGACTGTGCGTGGCCTGACCGTGGACTACGAGCGGCCCTTTTACTCTGTTGGCCAGACCATTGCCGCTTCGCTGACTAACAAGACCTTTGATGTCAAGGCATGGGATGCTTTCCCTGTCGAAGGCGGCGAACCTGTGGGGGCCTACATGGAGTACGACCCCGAGACCCATCACCCCTTGCCCGGCGGGCTCGATGTCTACCATGGCGTGGAAAAAACCGAATTGATCGCGCCCCAGACCCTGCGCGTACATTTGATATGGAGCGAGATGCCCAAGCTCGGTGCACTGATGGTGTTGCGCCACTACGTGTACGAGTACGGCTGCTTCTCGGCTTACGGATGCGACGGCGCGGTCTTCGAGAACCTGACCTTGCACCACGCCGGCGGTATTGGCATACATGCCAGCCATGCCAGCGGCACGACCGTGCGCAATGTGAAGGTTGTGCCGCGGCCCGACTCGCCGCACTTTGTGTCGGCCACGGCCGATGCCACCCACTTTGGCCAGCACAGCGGAGAGGTAATCGTCGAGAACTGCACTTTCCAAGGCATGGGCGATGATGCAGTCAATGTGCATGCCATGTACCACATCGTGGAAAATATCCTGGAGCCCACAGTGCTGGAGACGCACTGTCGCAATGACTGGATCATCGAACCCGAGCCGGGCCATGTGCTGGAACTGACCGACCGCAAGACCTTGCTGCCATATGCCACACGCAAGGTTGTCAGGGTTGAGGTTAACCTAAAGGAAGGGCGACACCGCATCACCCTGGATGCCCCCGTGCCGCCTGAGTTGCAGGTGGGGCACGTGTTGGTCAACGTGGACTGGGCGCCCCTCGTGCGTGTGCGCAACAACATCATGCGCTCGCATCGAGCGAGGGGGGTGCTGATCCAGTCCCGTGACGTGGTCGTGGAGAACAACACCTTTGACCACGTCAGCGGTGCGGGCATTCATGTAACCACGGACATGTACGATTTCTACGAGTCCATCGGCACACGCAACGTGACTATTCGCAACAACACATTTCTCGATTGCGGTTTCGGTGCAACTCGCGCAGGCGCAGTCGTCAATGTCTTTGCGCGGATCGGTGCATTGGGCAAAGGCAGCTCCGAGGGTCATCCGGGCGTTCACCGCGACATCCTTATCGAGAACAACACCATTGAGAACACTCCCAATTGCGGCATCTATTTGGGCGCTACGGACGGGGCCACGGTAAGGGACAACACGCTCAGAAACGTCTGCGCGGCACCCGAATGCAGGGAGTATGCCGCAGGCATTCGCGTGCAGAACTCCCGCAACGTCCGAGTGGAGAACAACCGCATCCTGGGCGGCAAGGGCATGCAGGAGGCCGTGAATGTTGGCGACGGCTGCGACCGGAAGACGGTCACAGTGAAAGGGAATCGAAAGTTGTGACCAAGGAACTCAGCAGGCACAGTAAAAAAGATTTACACATATCGGATTTTCATTTCACAACGACGGAGACGGTGAATGCGCCCGCAGCCCCGCCCGTGTTCGCCCACGTCAGCACCACGTCCTGGCCGATATGCTCGGTGCCGGAGATTACCACGCCCGTCACCGTCGAGCCAGTGACAGCAGTGTCGGCTAGGAACGTGTCGCTATCGGCCGCGGTGCCTAGGCGGAATGTGGCCGGGTCGCCGTTGAGGCATGTGGTCTCTTCCACCTTGATCTCGTAGGTCCTGCCGAACTCCAGGTCGGTGATGATGGTCACGTTGCCGCTGGCTACTGAGGCATCCACTACTTGCGGCACTCCTGTTATTTTCTGTAGAGCCTGCACACCGGCAGCAGTTATTTCAAAACCCGCCGACTGATTAAATCTTATTGAAGACGCATCTGTCGCAAAATATCCATCAACGACAACCTGGGATTTTTTGCCTGCCTCCAGTGCCGATGTTGCATTTGACCCAAAGAAAGTCCGTGCATTTGGCCCGACAAAAGAACATCCAAGCAAATGAATTTTACCGGCGACGCGGCCATCAAGAATTGATGTCCCCGCCGACCTTGTCGTAAAAAGTGTGCCTATTGCAACAAGCTGCCTAAGTATGCTATAGTCATCTCCAGCTTGCGTGGTGAAAATTGTTCCTATATTGGCTGTATTGCCATAATAGTAACCACCAACCAGACAATAAATGTTATCTGCATTCTGCAGGTCGCTAAAACGTATGCCGTCACTTATGCACTGTTCCAGCAGTCCATTTTGCGCTGCTAAATCCATTATGCACCCTGCATAACAATGCACGCCGCTCAAATGTATCGGCCCGCCGGATCCGTTAAGTTGCAACCCAATATATGCTTCATCGATCGGAGTGCCGATAAGAATATGTTTAAGCAATGAGTCGTTCTCGTTATCTGCCTTCCATCCAATGGATGTAAACTTCTCAATTTTAATGTTTTCATAAAGATTGTTGCGCGACGCTCCAATTGTGCCATGACTGGTATTTAATCCAATTTTGGCTATGCCATTGCAGTCAATGGAAAAATCACGCATAAACTTTTGATTGATGCCGCGCGCGGAAATCACGGTGATTGTGCCAGCCGCCGCACGTAATACAGTGCCATTTTTGTGGCCATAAAGACCAGCCGGCGCAGCCGATGTGCCAACCGACAAATCCTGACCGAAAACCAAATCATTCACATTATATACCCCGGCATCGAACCGCACAACCTGGGCGTTATTTTGTGCCCACTTAAAGCAATTGTTTATTGCCATAGTGTTTTCAGCCGCAGTTGCATTCGGTGAAGCACCAAAATCTGCAACGCCAAGCACTTCATATCTGCCCTCGAGCACGACGGCATCAGGTTTTTCTGTTGCAGCTTCAGTGACTCCATGAGCCGCCGGATCGTCCGCCCCATCATCAGCCTCAAATGCAACCGCCGCATGGACGCCATCATCTGCGTCATCCCAATCCTGCGAGTAAACGGAGCTGGGCACAAAGGTCGTGGCAGCGAGCATCAGAGACATCATTTTCAACATTTTGCTTCCTTAAGTGTTCCTGTTGATTCACATAAAACAGTCCAAAACAGGCCAATAAACTAGCACTCGGGAACGCCTAGGGCAAGTTTGAATCGGATTTTCCCGGAAGTTTTTCAGGTTTATGGAAATGAGGCAATTTCAAAACTACCCGTGGCCGCCTGCCTGCGCGTAGCACGCAGACAGGCAGGGTTGAGGCACAGCATGCGGCAAGTCGAGATGCCCAGCACAGGCAGCTTCGGGTATGCACCGGCTATTTCCCCGTACCGTCCTGCCGCGCCTGCGCTCCCGACGCGGGGTTTTGGAATTGGCTTCCTTGACTTTTTATACGTGTTGAATTACTGTATTGTTTTAAGGCATTTTTAGGAATTGAACATAATCCGAGGAGAAAAATGGCTAGATTATTGCGGTTGGAATATCCGGGAGCGTTTTACCATGTCATGAACTGCGGGAGGCGGTGGAAGTGGAAGAATTGGAGGTGTTTTACGCTGATTGAGTTGCTTGTGGTCATTGCGATCATCGCAATCCTGGCATCCATGCTGCTGCCGGCTCTGAGCTTGGCCAGAGGGGCTGCACACTCGATTGCATGCACATCAAACCTCAAGCAGCATGGTGCGGCGTTGTCGATGTACATCGGTGATTATGACGGCTACTATCCGGTATGCGAATATGACACATTCTACAGCACGCGAAACAAAGCGCCGCAGGAGCTTCTCATCGGCTATCTGGCCGGCAACACGAAAATTTTCGACTGCCCGGCAAATAGAGACCCGGAGAACTACGCTTGGTGGACCCTTGCCTATCACCCAAGTTTCACCAAAGGCAACAGCTACATGTACAGCCAGTATTCGATTCAAACGGCGACGTACGGCTCGTTCAAAGAACAGAAGATTATCAGCCCGAACACCTTTGCATACTCGGCAGACGGGCACTGCACCCCCAACGGCCCTTACTGGGTATCACTCGACAAATCCAAGTTTGGGGGCGAGTTCTGGACTTACCGGATCCATTGGACCCACAACTGGCAGGTGAACATGCTCTTCGGGGACATGCATGTGTCGAGCGAGAGCCAGGCAGGTATCTTTCCCCGTGTTCGATCCTTTCCGCTGCAATCCAGCGACTGACCCGTAATCCGCATGGCAGGGTCAAAGGAGAATTTGCTCGTCAGTGCAGTTTTTTCAGTATTTGCCCGGAAGCCGAGTCCTCGACGGCCCAGCCCAAGGCTCTGATCTCGTCCCTGATCCTGTCGGAGGCGGCATAATCCTTTTGCTCGCGGGCGGCACGCCGTTCATCGAGAAGCAGGGACACATCCTCGGGGATACTGTCCCCCTCGGGGGCCACATCAAGAGGCAGCACACCATAGATCCTGTCGAACTTCCTGAAAAGCTTCATCACCTCAGAGGCGTCTTCCTCTGAGACCTTGTCCATGTCCAGGAGCTTGTTGACATCTTTTGCCAGACCGTGAAGCACGGCTGTCGCGCCGGCAATGTTCAGGTCGTCGCATATCGCCTTGCTGAATCCCTCGTCCGCATCCCGCAAAAGCTTGCCAAGTCCTTTAGAAACTTTCACTTCCACTGATCCCAGGCGCCGAAACAACTCCGCGAAAGACTCCAGCGTCCTACGACTCTGGCCCAGCGCCTTGAAAGAAAAATCAAGCTTCTTGCGGTAGTGAGTGCCCAGCAGCACCAGCCTGATCTCCTCGGCCTTGTAGCCTTTTTCCAGCAGGTCCCGCAACGTGTAGAAGTTGCCCAGTGACTTCGACATCTTCTCGCCCTCGACCGTCAGATAGCCGCAGTGCAGCCAAAAGTTTACAAACCTGCACCCGTTGGCCGCCTCGCTCTGCGCTATCTCGTCCTCGTGGTGAGGGAAAAGGTTGTCTATACCGCCGGTGTGTATATCGAAGGTCTTGCCGAGGTACTTCATGCTCATCGCGCTGCATTCGATATGCCACCCTGGACGCCCCTTGCCCCACGGGCTCTCCCAAAAGACTTCCCCATCCGACTCGGACCAGCTCTTCCAGAGCGCAAAATCCGCCACGGCATCCTTGTCGTACTCGTCATTGCACACCCTCTCTCCCGGGCGCTGGGCACCCATGTCCATGCGCGAAAGCTTGCCGTAGTTTGCGAATTTCGCAATCGAGAAATACACCGACCCGTCATCCGCACGGTACGCATAACCTCTGTCCATCAGCGTCTTGATCAAAGAGATCATCTCGGGTATATGATCCGTGGCCGCAGGGTAATACTCCGCCTTCTCTATCTTCAACAAGGCGATATCCTCGAAGAATGACCGCTTGAACCTCTCGGTGAACTCCGATAGCCCAAGCCCCGCCTCACGCGAGTCGCGTATAGTCTTGTCGTCAACATCCGTCAGATTCATCACCTGCTCGACCCTGTAACCACAATACTCAAGCGCCCTCCTAAGGACATCCTCGAATATGTAAGCCCGGAAATTGCCGATGTGCGCGAAGTTGTACACTGTAGGCCCGCATGTGTACATCTTGGCCACTCCGGGAGTCAGAGGAACAAACTCCTCCTTCCTGCGGCTCAATGAATTGTAAAATTTTATCTCCATAGCCTCTCCAGAATTCCCGATGAAATCCTTACAATAACTTCTAAGTTCGACAAATCAATCCGCCCTTTTTTTAACCTATGATTGAAATATGTTTGTCAGAGCGGTAAACTTTGCGTGATCATCGGGGCGGGATTTGCGGTGTGTTTTTTGCAGTTACAGGAGGAGAGAGACTGAAGATCCTGATTTTTATAGACGATCTTTTATGCGGGGGCACGGAGGCTGTTTTGGCAAGCAGGCTGGCCAATTTGTCTTCCGGCACGGAAGCGCATGTCGCGACGCTTTATGCCGAGGGGCTTGCGGCGGAAACGATAAGAGCTCTGGGAATAAAGGTGGAATGCCTCGGGGCCGGAGACATCGGGCGCTTGAAGACGATAGCCAAGGCAAGAGACATAGAGCGTCAATTGCACCCGGATGTCTCAGTGTGCATGCGAAGTGTGGCACGTGGGCTTCTGCCTTTTTCCCTGAAGGGTAAAGTTGCAATGTTCTGGGATCACCCGATAATCCGGACATCCCCGCGGCAAGCAATGGCAGAGGCCTTCCAGGTAAGGTTTGCCGGCGCACGAATGTACTGCTGCAGCAACGCCACTCGAGCAGCATTGCTGAAGATCTATCCCGGCAGAGAGATCGCTGTGATACCCAACTGCTACAACACGACGCTTTTTTCCCCGGTCAAGACGACCCGAGGCAATGACAGGAAGAAAAAAGTCAAAATCATCAGCGTCGGCAACATGCGACGAGAGAAAAACCATCTGGACAAACTGCGCGTGGCAAAGATACTCAAGCGAGAGAAAGTGGATTTCAGCATGGAGATCATAGGCCATGGCGACTCGCGCGAGCTCCATGGGGCCATAGCCGATTACAAACTTGAAGGAATGGTCGAGATAGTCCCCGGCAGCAAGGACATCCCCGCGAAGCTGCACAACTCAGATATCTTCCTCTTCACATCTCTCTCGGAAGGCTTTCCGGTGTCTTTGCTCGAGGCCATGGCATGCGCGCTTCCTTGCGTTAGCTATCACTTCCCCGGCATCGAGGAAATAGACAGCACACTCGACTCGCTGGAGCTTGTCCGCCACCCGGGAGACACTGAGGCGATGGCGGCCAGAATAATCAACCTTGCCTCAGACCCTGGGAAAAGAAAAAATCTCGGCCTGAAAGCAGCGGAGCTGGTCCGGGAATCCTTCTCGGCAAAAAAAAACACCGCAGAATGGGAGGAATTCCTCAAAAAGACCGTTTCATCCTAAATAAAGCAGTTGCCGCAGTGTGCCGTGGATCTATTCCTCAAGCTTTGCATGCAAATATGTTAATTGTCATTTTTGAGATTTAACTGCTTCATTTAGGATTATTCTTCGACCACGTTGTTGCGTAGGGTTCCGATGTTCTCGATCTCGACCTCGACGATGTCTCCATGTTTGACGGGTCCGACGCCTGATGGTGTGCCTGTCGAGATCAGATCCCCCGGCTCGAGCGTGAAGTTTCTCGATATGAAGGATATCATCTTGGGGATATTGAAGATCATCATCGAGGTGCTGGAGTCCTGGACAGTCTTGCCGTTGAGTCTGCAGGAAAGCCTGAGGTTCTGGGGGTCGCCAATATTCTCCGGGGTGACCAGCCTGGGACCCACAGGGGCGAAGGTGTCGAGGGATTTGGCCCTGAACCAGCCGGAGATGTCGCTCTTCTGGATGTTGCGTTGGCTCACGTCGTTGAGGCAGGTATATCCCATGACGTAGTCTAGCGCGTTCTCTTCAGGGACATCTTTGCAGCGTCTTGAGATGACGAATGCCAGCTCGGCCTCGTAGTCCACTCTGAGTGGGGTATCGAATGTATATTTTTTGAGGAAGGCCGGGATGACGATGGGTTCCTCATGCCCGACCAATGCGTTTGGTGTGATGGCGAAGAGCACCGGCTCGGAGGGGATGCCGTCGTCGAAGTTCGATACGTTGATCTTCGAGTGCTCCTTTATGTGGTCGAGGTAGTTTTTCCCGAGTGCGATGATCTTTGACGGGGCGAGGTCGTAAGATTTTTCGCCATCGTTTACCGGAAGTCTTATCATAGTTCTATTCCTTGCCGATGCGGAAGCGGGCATGCCTTTTTGGTCTGTCACGACCGCACTGCCTGCCGCGCCACCCGCAGTTCATGCGGGAAGTGCAGCCGGCTCCCTAGTCCATAAACACCCTGTGGTACTGCAGCATCTCCCTTGCCAGCACAGCCTCATCGCTGCCCTGGAACTGCCTGGCGACTTTCTTGTACTGCTCGATGGCGAGCTCCTTCTCGCCTTTCTGATCGAGGGCTCTTGCGACCTCGAGCATCGCGCGGGAAGTCCAAGTCTTGAAGTTTGAATAGTTAAGCTCCACCTTGACCAGCTCCTTCAATGCCTGGTCGTAGTCCTTTACCGCCATGTGGCATTGTCCGATTTGGAACTGTGCCCGGGCTGAAATCTCGTCGCGTATATGGAAGCGCAACACTGCTGTGTAGTCCTGGATCGCCTCCTGGTATTTCTTTTGGTTCTCGAGGCACCACCCGCGCCACAAGCGGGCACGGCGGTCATACTGGCTTCGCGGGAATTCTGTCATGAAGGTCTCGAAGGTTTTCTGCGCCCCGCTCCAGTTGCCCTTGAGCGTCTGGGCCTCGCCCAGCCTTAGAAGCGCCTGCTCACGGACCTCGCTCTTGGCCGCCGACGACACTGAAAGAAGAAAATGCTCGTAGGCAGTGTCGAAATCCTTTATGTCCAGCCGTATCTCGCCAGCCTGATAGGCGGCGACGGGCGTGAACTCGGTTCCCGGAAAGGTCTTGAGCAACCTCTCGAATGTCTCCATAGCCTCCCTGTCCTGCTTCCTGCCGAGGAAGCACCATGCCAGACGGTAGAGCACCTTCTGGTGCATCTCGTCGCGGAGCCCCTTCGCGAGAAGCTTGTCGAGCAGTGCGATTGCATCGTTATAGTTCTCGGCCTCGAACTCCAGCTCCGCCAGCTCGAGTGTCGCACGTTCAGCAAGGTCACCCAGAGGAAATTCCGTAAGAAGGGCCTTGTAGTTGTCCCGGGCCTCGTTCGTCCTCTTCAGCTCCCTCGCCCTCCACGCCGACTCGTAGAGCGCCCTTGGAATCAGCTCGGACCTGGGGTTGCTGGTTATGAACTGCTTGAAGACATCGTCGGAGGCCTTGTACTTGTCCTGCCTGGAAAGAGTTATCGCGTAATAGAACTGCGCCTGCTCGACCTTCGGGTCGGCCTGGTAGGTATCGAGGAACCTCTTCAGCGTCTCCTGGGCTTTAGGGTAGTCGTTCATCTCGATGTACAAGACTCCCTGCTGGTAAAGCGAGTCCGGCGCAAAGGGGCTTTCAGGATGGTCTTGCACAACTCTCTGGAAATAGTCAATGGCCCGTTTCAAATTCTTGCTTTCAAGCGCGATCCATGCAAGATAGTAGTCTGCCTGCGGGACGAAGACAGATGCGGGGAAGTCGGCGATCACCTTCTCGAGATTCCTTCTCGCCTCGTCGTAGAGCTTCGCATTGTACTGCAGCTTGCCCAGCTCGGTCATGGCGTGTGGAGCAAATGAGCTTCCGGGGTAGGAGGTCAGCACCCTCTGGAGCATCTCGATGGCCTTTTGCGGGTTGTCGAGCCTGATATATGCGAGTCCTGCCTTGAGCAGGGCGGCGTCGGCATTTGTTTTAGTCGGATGGTCCTTGGCGAATCTCTGGAGGTCCTTGATCGCCGGCTCGAGATTGTCGAGATTGTAAGCACACAGACCCGCTATGTAGTAGAGCTGCTCGAAGAAATCGCCCTTGACATCCCGTTGGAGCAGGGGCTTGAGCTCCAGAAGCGCGTCGTCCCATTTCTTCATCTCGCAGAATGCCTGGGCTATGCGGAAAGAAGCCTCGTTCGTGTACTTGCCGACACCCTCCCATGGGATGAACTGGCGGTATTCGCCTATCGCCCTCTCGTACTGCATAAGGAAGAAAAGGTTCTCTGCCCTGAGAAACCTGACATCCTCGGCGAAGGGGTCTTGAGCGTATTTCCCGAGAAATGTGTCGCAAGAGGCCAGGCTTGTGTCGTATTCCTTCGCGCGGTTCTCGCAGAAGGCCTTGAGCCTGATCGCCTCGGCGGTGAGAGTGAACTCGGGGAAGTCTGAAGACACCCGTTTGAACTCTTCCGCAGCCTCCTTGTACTTCTCCTGCCCCAGCAGGGCATTGGCATAGTTGAATATGAGATTCGGGAACAACTTGTCGCCGGCGAACTTGCGCAAGGCAGGCTGAAGGATGTCTATCGCCGTGGCGAACTGCCGCTGCCTGAGGAAGGTCTCGCCGAGCCAGAGAGTTGCCTTGGCCTGCACCTCTCCCTTCTCGGTCATCCCGCCAAACACTCCCTGGGCCTTTGGATAGTCTTTTAGCTCGAGGTAGCATCTCCCCAGGTATATGCCCGCCTCGTTGGCATTCTCGTTCTGGGGATATAACGTCCGGAGATCGTTGAAGTCGCGGATCGCCGAGTTGTACTCTTTCTGCATGAACTTGATGTAACCCATGCGGAAAAGGGCATTTGGCGCCATGTTCCCCTTGAGCTGCCTTGCGACGATCTCGTGGTTTTTTATTGCGGTGTCGATATTTCCCATTCTGTGCTGGCACTCGCCGACAAGAAAGTACGCCTGCTCGGTGAAGGGGAAGTTCGGGTCGCTTTTTATCAGCGCC
>JAFGFR010000008.1 GCA_016930955.1 Victivallales bacterium
CAGGGCTGCCCATCTGGAACAGCGCCAGGTCAAGCATGTGCACGCCGATGTCAATCAGCGGCCCGCCGCCGGACTCCTCGAACCGGGTGAACCAACTGCCCCAGCCAGGTATGCCGGCCTGCCTCAGCCAGGAGGCCTTGACATAGTATATCCTGCCCAGCTCGCCTTTTTCAGAGATTTTTCTGAGTTTTTGCGACCCTGGAGTCCAGCGCATCTGGTGCGGGACCATGGTGACGACACCTGACTTCTCCGCCGCCTTGGCGATTTCCGCGGCATCCTTGCCGTTCAATGCAAGAGGCTTCTCGATCACAGCATGCTTGCCCGCATCAAGGGCCATTATCCCCAAAGATGCATGTGTCTTGTTTGGGGATGCTATCACCACGGCGTCAATTTCTTTGGAGCCGAATATCTCCTCCGGCGAGCCGAAGACTTTCTTCGCCTGGCCCTTGCCCACCGCGGCATCCGCCAAGGCCTGCGAGGGATCGTAGACCCCCACGACCTCGGCATCCTCGCAAAGCCCTATCTGGTCCATGTGTACCCTTCCAATAAATCCCGCACCCAATACCCCGAAACCAAGCTTTTCCATCTCGTCTATACCTCCTTAACAATATGAGACTGGCTCCATTAACAAAAAATAGCTTGATTATATCTTTATCACGCACTATTTTATATTTCAATATGACAAAAACCACTATTTATGGGTTTGCCAGATGATTTTTGGTCAAGATGTCGCGGAGCTGAGGCACGCCAGCCGTTACTCGGCGCCCGGAGATCGTTCTGTCATCCCGTCGGTGATCCCCGAGGACACCGAGCGGGTGGAGATAATCACTGGGGGGCTTGTTGAATTCGAGGGAGAGTTCTACGGGCGCGGGGCGATATTCCGACACATCTTCGGCGAGAGCACAGTGCATCTCTCCGCGCCAGGGAGGCCATACCGTTGCCTATCTCTCAGCTTCCGGCTGTCTTGCCCTTCCAAAAGGGATTTCCCGCGCCTCACTTTCTGGCAGGACAAGAACACCCTCGACCACTTCGTCAGCGACTGTGTCAAGGGATTCCACCTCCCGACTTCAAGCATGGAAATCCTCGGAGCATACGCATATTCCACAATAAATTGGCACTCGAACATGAGCGTGCTGAAAGGGGCAGGTGAAGGAAGGCACAAGGGTATCCGAAAGGCCGTGGAGTTCCTCGACAAACATACAGAATCATGGATACCGATAGACGAGCTTGCGAGAATCTCCGGAATGAGCCCAAGCTACTTCCAGTCGGTCTTCAAGCGCCGCACGGGGGCGACTCCTCATCAATACCACCTCTCAAGACGGATCGGGCTGGCTTGCGAAAGGCTGTCGTCCTCCGACACCACTGTGGCGGAAATCTCCTCGGAAACCGGCTTCGACAACATCGAGAGCTTCTACAGGGCATTCAAAAGATTCACTGGAACAACCCCTGCCGCATACAGACGGACTCATTCCGCGAAATTCTGGTGAAGAGCTTGAAGCCGCGGAGTGCGCGCTCCAAATTCAGGGTTTCTGGTCGGGTGACCTTTCGTAGATGGGGAGGAATCTGTAGTTTAGGGCGAGCGAGAGCAGCGCGGCGGAAGTCGAGAACGAGCTTCCGTACGAGCCGTGCCAGCTTCCATCCTCACGCTGGAGATTCTTCAGCGTCTTAATGTTGATCTTGTTCCATGCATCCCATCGTTCCCGGCTTCCGGAGTGGAAGAATGCCTGCGAGGCGTAGTAGATGCCGTAGAAGTAATAACTGTCCATCCGGGATGAATGCGTGTTTGACATGAGGTATGCGGTTGCCCTCTTGAAAACGGGGGAGTCTCTTTTGCCGGCGAGGGCGAACACGAGTGCCCCGATCGCGGTTCTCGGCGCGTTTGAGCCACCGGCTGACGAGTAGCCGAAGCCGCCGTCGGGGCTCTGGCAGGTCTCGTAGTACTTGAGTGCTTTTGATACGGCGTTGTCGGGCACTTCGATGCCGGCGTTTGCGGCGGCGAAGAGTGCGACAAGCACTGCGCCGCTGACGGTGGTGTCGGCATCTCTGCTGGTGGGGCTGTAGCGCCATGCCGATAGCGGGTTGTCGGCTTGTGACGTGAGTATGAGGTTGACCGCTTGTCTGAGAGCCGGCCCGATGCGTTCGTCCTCGACCTCGCCATATGCCTCCGCCAGGGCAAGAGTGGCGAATCCGTGATTGTACATCGAGTTGCCGATGAATCCGTTGGTCTTGTTCGTCGAGGTGAAGATGAAGTCGAGCCCTTTCTTGATGTTTTGGGCGTATTTGCCGTGATTGGGGTCTTCGCCTGATGCGATCATTGCCGTTATGCCGAGGCCCACGACACCGGGATTTCTGCCGTAAGAGTCGCTCCAGCCTCCTTCCTTGGCTTGTGTCTTCGCAAGAAACGATAGCCCCTTTTGGTACATCATCTCGACATCCGGGCCGACAGTTGCCGAGCTTGCGGAGGGGAATATCTCCCTGGCATGGGAGTGAAGCGAGATGGCCAGGATCAGCGACAAAATCAATGTCGTGACGGCCCTCATCGGAGGCTTACTTTCCTTCCTTCGGAATGCGACTTGTAGATCGCGAGCACTACGTCGACTGCCTGGCGCGCATCCGCGGCGGACACAAAGGGCGGTTTTCTTCGCAGGACTGCCTCTATGAAGTTTGCTATTACCATTCTATGGCTCGGCCCGTAGTAGCTTTTCGCCGATGAGGGACTCGCGAGGGTATCCTGTGTCTCGAATCTGGCTGAAATCCGTGTCTCCGCCTCTGTGTCTCGGCATACCAGCCTGGAGACCTTGCCGTTGCGCATCTCCATGCTGGCATCGGTGCCGGTGACAAAAAAAGTCACGTCCCAGTTGAGAACATTAGACGAGCTGGTCGCGGAGATCGTCCCGAGGAAACCCTTGTCGAATTCCAACGATGCCGAGACCGTGTCTTCCGTCTCGATCGAGTCCCCGTGGGTCAGATTTGCGAAATTCGCAGATACCGAGCCTATGCCGCCCCCGACCCAATTAAGGATGTCCACAAAATGTATCGCCTGGTTTATCATCAGCGATCCACCCTCCTTGGCCCATGTGCCGCGCCATTTGTCGGCACTGTAGTATTCCCTTGTACGCAGACAGATCACATGCAGGGAAAGCGAGAGCATGTCGCCGAAGGCACCTTCAGAAACAAGCTGCCTGAGAGTCTGGTAGGCTAGGGTGAATCGGTTCTGGAAGACTCCGGCAAAGACCAGATCTGGGCATGCCTTGTGAGCATTGATCATCGCATCGAGACCTGATGTGCAGGATGCCAGCGCCTTCTCGCAAAGCACATGCTTGCCGGCATCCAGCGCGGCAATGGCGATAGGCGAGTGGCTGGCGTGGTCGGTGCATATCGCCACACAGTCAACCTCATCCGAGTCAAGAGCCTCGTTATAGTCTTGGCAGTGGTGCGGGACAGCGTATTTCTC
>JAFGFR010000009.1 GCA_016930955.1 Victivallales bacterium
CCTCATTTTGAGTTCGCAGTAGTCACTACAGTGTCACTCAAAATAAGAATAGATCCACGGCACACTGCGGCAACTGCTTTATTTAGGTTGAAACTGGCACCCTAATGTGTTTTCTGGAGCACCATGGCAGTCCTTGATGGCAGGTAGGCTCTTATACATGATCTTCCGTTGAGGTCTGTTGTCTGGAAGTTTTGATTTTGCGCGATCCGGCTGAATCCTCCGAAGCGTTCTTCGTCGCTGTCGAACAGCAGGTGATAATTGCCTGGCGGCAGGTCTATTGGATAGTCGGTGAAAGACCGTGACGGGTTGATGTTGAAGACGAATGTCATCAGCTCTCTGGAGAAGGCGAGTATTTGGTCGGAGGAATGCGAGAAGCGCAGCTCCGGGTAGTGCAGGAGTAGTCTGCGCTTGTCGAAGACATGTATTGTCTCGCGGTCGAAATCGCCGAGGCAGTGGTACTTCAGTTCCGGGTTGTCAAGCAAGTGCCACTGTCTTCTTGCGTACTTGCATGACCAGTTGTTGCCCTCTCTGGGGAAATCCACCCATTCGGGGTGTCCGAACTCGTTGCCGATGAAGTTCAAATATCCGTTTCCTGCGGTTGCGAGGGTTATGAGCCTGATGATCTTGTGCAGAGCTATGCCGCGGTCGACAGAGATGTTGGGTGTTTTTTTGCTCATTGCGCAGTACATGTCGGCATCGACCAGCTCGAAGATAAGGGTTTTTCCGCCGACGATGGACTGGTCGTGGCACTCGACGTATGAGATTGTCATCTCGTCCTGTCTTCGGTTGCACAATTCCCTGTATATCGTGTCGGTGCTCCATTCCTCGTCTCTGACTTCCTTGATTGTCTTGAACCAGAAGTCCGGGATTCCCATTGCCAGTTTGTAGTCGAATCCCAGTCCGCCGTCTGAGACTGTGGCGCCGAGTCCCGGCATGCCGCTGACATCCTCGGCGATGGTCATCGCATCGGGGTTGATCTCGTGTATCAGCTTGTTGGCGAGCATCAGGTAGGTCTGCGCGTCGGCGTCAATCCTTGACGGGCTGAAGAAGTCGTTGTAGGAGTTGAAGCCCTCCCCGAGCCCGTGGTCGTAGAACAGCATGCTGGTGACACCGTCGAAGCGGAACCCGTCCACATTGAAGGCGTCGAGCCAATATCTGCAGTTCGACAGCAGGAAGTGCAGGACCTCGTCCTTGTCGTAGTTGAAGCATCTTGAGTCCCAGGCGTGATGCATTCCTTTCGGGCCGTCGTGGAAGTACTGGTAAAGGGTGCCGTCGAATCTGGAGATTCCCTCGACCTCGTTCTTCACCGCGTGCGAGTGTATTATGTCCATTATCACCCGGAGCCCCATGGAATGCGCCTCGTCTATGAGGCGCATAAGCTCCTCAGGTGTGCCGAAACGCGATGATGCCGCAAAGAAATTGGCCACATGGTAGCCGAAGCTGGCGTAATACGGATGCTCCATGACGGCCATAAGCTGCACGGTGTTGTATCCTGCCTTCAATATGCGCGGGAGGGTGTTCTTGCGGAATTCGCAATATGTGCCTATGCCCTCCTTGTCCTGAGCCATGCCGACATGGCATTCATAAATGATTGGCGGCCTTGCCGAGGAGTGCTCCGCGATGGGCCTTCTGTGACTCCATTGGTAGGGCTTTTCGGGAGACCATATCTGGGCATTGAATATTTTTGTCTCTTTGTCCTGCACGACTCTTCTTGCGTATGCGGGTATTCTGTCTCCCTCGCCGCCATGCCAATAGATTTTCAATCTGAAAAGCTGGCCGTGCCTGAGGGCATTTTTTGGCAGGGCGATCTCCCAGTGTCCTGCGTCGTTTATTTTTTTGAGGGCGTAATGCTCCGACTCTTTCCAGTCTGAGAAGTCTCCCTTCATGACGATCCGGGTCGCGTTCGGGGCCCATTCTCTGAATACCCAGCCGTCCTTGGTAGTGTGCAACCCGAAGTACTCGTGCGCGCTTGCGAATTGCGCAAGTGAGCATTTGTTGCCGCCGGTTATCCTTGCCTCGGTATCCTTCGCGCGTCTGCGTCGCCACTCGATGCCATCGCGATGCATGTCGAGATAGGGATCGTCCCTCAGTGTTTTAAGTTGGAATTCCATATTTTCCCTGGTGCCGGAGTGTCAGTTGCCGGGCTCCTTCCAGTAGGGTGATATCTCGCGAAGTCTTGATATTACAGGCGGGAGGTGCTTGATAACATAATCCACCTCGTCTTCGGTGTTGAGGCGCGAAAGACTGAATCTGATCGCGCCGTGCGCGGCGGTGTATGGCACCCCCATGGCCCTGAGCACATGTGACGGCTCCAGGCTGCCGGTGGTGCATGCGCTGCCGCTGGATGCGCATATCCCGAGCCTGTCGAGCAAGAGCAGTATGGCCTCGCCCTCGATGAACTCGAAGCTGATGTTGCTTGTGTTTGGCAGTCGGTTATCGGGGTCTCCGTTGATGCGTGTCACGGGGATATTTGACACGATACTGTTCTCGAGTGTGTCGCGCATGGCCCTGACACGAGTGTTTTCCTCGCGCATGTTTCTGGCGGCGATCTCCGCGGCCTTGCCCATTGCGACGATGCCTGCGACGTTTTCCGTCCCGGCGCGGCGGTTGCGCTCCTGGTGGCCGCCGGACAAGAGTGGCCTGAACCTGGTGCCCTTCCTTATATATAGAGCGCCGACTCCTTTGGGTGCGTGCAGCTTGTGCCCTGAGATGCTAAGCATGTCCACAGGCATGTTCTGCAGGGCGATATTTATTTTCCCTGCCGCCTGGACGGCGTCGGTATGGAACAGCGCCCCGACCCTCTTCGCTATCGCGCCGATCTTATCCACAGGGTAGATATTGCCGGTCTCGTTGTTCGCCCACATCACCGACACCAGCGCGGTCTGCTCGTTAACAGCCTCATCGAGTCGCTCGATGTCGATCCTCCCCTTTGCATCCACGGGGATCTCCTCCACCTTGTAGCCTCGCCTGACAAGCTCCTTGCCGACATTGTGCACCGCCGGATGCTCGACCTTGCTTATAACCACCTTCCTTCTCTGGGGACATAGGAAGAGAGAGCTGAATATTGCCGCGCTGTTGCTTTCAGTGCCGCAGCTTGTGAAGACTATCTCGGAGTGATCGGCACCGAGAAGCGATGCGACCGACTCCCTCGCCTGCTCGATATCCGCCGCGACCTTGCCCCCAAAAGTATGCATGCTCGAGGGATTCCCGTAAAACTCCTTCAAGAAGGGCATCATCGCCTCCAGCACTTCAGGGTCCACCGCCGTGGTCGCGTTGTTGTCCATATAGACAAGTTTGTTTTCCACTCGGGCAGGGATGGCGGGGCTTTGCGTGTTCACGGTGTTCCTATTTGACTTCCTCGACCTCAAGCTCCGGGCTGATGAACTCGCGCAGCTTTTGCTCGATTGTATGCTTCATGGTCAGATGGGAGGTGGGGCATACCGCGCAGCGCCCTTTGAGCTTCACCTTCACGATGTTTCCGACGACATCCACGAGAGCCAGCCCGCCTCCGTCCTGCTCGAGCATAGGCTGTATCTCCTTCTCGATCACCTCCTGGATTTTGAGTACCTTCTGAACAATCCCTGGCATCTCGACAGGCTCGGGTCCGGGTTCGTCACGCCAGAGACCGTCGAGTATCTCCTGGATGCTGTCAAGGCAGCCCCCGCAGCCGCCCCCGGCCTTCGAGTAGTTCCTTATCTCCTCTGCGCTTCGCAGATTGTTCTGGCGCGCTATCGCACGTATCTTGGTGTCGGTCACCCCGAAACAATGGCAAACGATCCTGCCCTCATGGTTGTTGTCGTCCTGCTTCACCGGTGCCCCACCCCTGTAGTTTGCTATCGCGGCCTGCAGGGCCTCCATGCCCATCACGGAGCAATGCATTTTCTCCTCTGGTAGCTCGCCGAGAATCTTGACGATGTCCTGGTTCGTGACTTTGTCAGCCTCGTCGATGGTCATTCCTTTGACCAGCTCGGTCAATGCGGACGATGATGCTATCGCGCTCGCGCATCCGAAGGTCTTGAACCTGGCATCCTCTATTATCCCCTCGGGACTTATCTTCAAGGTCAGCCTCAAGGCATCGCCGCAGGACATGTTGCCCACTTCCCCCTCGGCATCGGCTTCATCAATCTCGCCGACGTTCTTCGGGTTTATGAAATGCTCCATTACCTTATCGTTATAGTCCCACATTCCTCTCTCCGGTCATTTCCTGGGATAGACATTGGCGTAGGAAGTTGTTATTGCCCATGCGTTTGCCCATTTCATTCTTTTCGCCTCGTGTCCGGCACCCCACGTGTCGCTGAATATGATCTCGTCGGTCTTCTCATTGTAGCCGACTATGATTCTCAGGTGCCCCCCGAAAGCCTGGGGATTTAGCTTCTCCTCCTCGCAGAGGCCAAGGAACACACCCCAGACCAAAGGGATGCCCTGGTCGACGGAATCCATGACCGCTTCCCTGAACTTCTTATAGTCTCTCTTGTTGGACTCGCTGTATTCCCTGAAAGTATCGAAATCATCCTTTATCTGCATGTAGTTGGGCTCGAAGCCGTTATGTGGTGTTATCTGCGGGAGCTTATTCCTTCTTCTGAATTTGTTGTATTTCTCCATCTCTCTCTGGAGCTCACGGCTATTGTAGCTTTTCATATGCTCCTTGACGGAGACTCTGAAGCGTGTCCCGGCTTTTTTCAGCATTGTCATCATGTGTTCTGTTTGTGTCCCGCCTCCGGCGGAGGTGTCGGCAAGCTGTGCCATGACATGCTGGTTTATCTCCTGACCGTAGTACCTTAATATCCTTTCGACTACAGCGACAGCGCAGTAACCCTTTTGCCCTTGGTCGACCATAGGGATATTATCAACCCAGACATCGCCGTTTTCCTCGTTTTTAATATTATCCTTGAGGTTTTCAACGACATCTTTCTGGGTCTCCAGCCTTCCACCAGAAACGATTTTTGGTTTTTCCCTGCCGGCGGGGGACAATGTCAGCTCGATGAACTCGGGTTTATCTTCCCTGGACTGCTTTACTTTGGAGGAGCTCCATTTCATCGCTGTTTCGAGAGAGCCCTTCTGCCAGCTCATGCTCTGTATCCAGCCGAGATTCTTTGGCAGCCTCTGGCGTTTCCCCTCTGCGGGTTTAACCTGCAGCCATTCCGAAATTTTCTCCTCGACCGACTTCAGCAGTTTTTCGAAATTCTCTTCCGAAATCCCCCCTGCGTCCCCGCGGTTGTAGAGAGACAGGTCCATTGATGCGAGCTTTCCATCCTCGAAGCGCATATTGGCATCCCATATCTTAAACCCGAGGAACTCCAGCTTGGGGCTGTTCGAGTATGCCGGGTAATGTGCGGTATCCTTCTCGGTCTCTGACATCCACTTGAACAAGGGCCGGCGGTCCTGGGTGATGAATCCGTCTGCGGAGATTTCCGGGAAAACCTCGGCATCTTCTATCATTTTGGCGATATCCTCCGAGAATGCACCGGTGGGCGCAATAAGCAAAAGGGCTGTCGCCAACAGCATCCCAGAAATTTTTTCGAGTCCCATTTTTCTAACCTCCATGGTGTTTTTGACAATATCTACTTAACTTAACGTCCGACAGATGTCAGGCGCACGACAAATCTCAGGAGTCATACTGCCCCGAGACGGCAAAGGTTACATCAATATAAGCCCCCGAGATGAATTTACAAAGGGTTTCATGCTGTATTTGCGAATATGGCGATTGTTTTGGCTGTTCTCCCCTGTGATTTGGCTGTGGAGCCAAATTCGAAACGTAACGGCTCAGGCGACCTCTTGCTTTGGGGAGGCTGCCTGAGCAGTTACGTGCTGACAAAAGCATCGAGGTTTTCGGTGGGGCAGCGGGATACCGCAGCTCAATTTGGCGTATTGGAAGGAGATGGGCTATCTTTTTGCAGGCCCGGTGGAGGGGGCATTCACCCTTCACGACCTTAAGCCGACCTCTTCGACTCTTGAATCCGACAAACAGAACCTTGGAGCAAAAAAATCCCGTTTTTCCCTTTGCCCTGTTGAATCTTCGGATTTAAATATGTAGATTACGTCAGGAACTGATTTTCCGTTTACAAACAATAAATGAGTTTAGGGTGAATCAAATATGCGTCTTGGCGTAAATGTTGATCATGTGGCCACGTTGAGGGAGGTCCGCAGGGCCTCCTTCCCCTCGCCTGTTGAGGCTGGATTGGTTTGCGAGAAGGCCGGGGCTTGGGGCATTACGGCCCATCTTCGTGAGGACAGGCGGCATATACAGGATGCAGACATGAGGCTTTTGGTGTCCAAAGTACAGCATCTTAACATGGAGATGGCAGTCACGGAGGAGATGCTTCTTATTGCCTCGGATCTAAGGCCTTTCAGTGTATGTCTTGTCCCGGAGAAGCGACGGGAGCTGACCACGGAGGGGGGGCTTGATGTCGTGTCTGATGAGGCTAGGATATTTGATGCCGTTGCGAGACTGCACTCTGGGGGGATTGTTGTGAGCATCTTCATTGACCCGGACATTCGGCAGCTTGACTCGGCACGAGCTACAGGTGCTGAGTACGTCGAGTTGCATACCGGTGCTCTGGCTAACAGCCGTGGTGACGGTGTGGCAGTAGAGCTGGAAAGACTTATCGAGGCTTCCGAGCATGCGCACGCCATTGGTTTGAACGTGAATGCCGGGCACGGGATAGATTATGTCAATATCAAAAACATTCTCAAGATCCCCCATCTGAAAGAGTTGAACATTGGCCACAGCATAGTGTCGAGGGCGGTATTCTGCGGCATGGAGCGGGCGGTCAGGGAAATGCTTGAGTTGATGAAAGGTTACAAATGAGTAATGGCAGCGGAGAAGACCTTGCCGCGTTGAAGCGGCGGCTCAAGGAGATGATAGTCAGCGAGCTGTCTTTGGAAGGTCTGACTCCAGAATCCATTGCCGACGACTCCAGGCTGTTCGGTGAGGGTCTGGAGCTTGATTCACTCGATGCGGTCGAGCTTGTGGTGCTTCTCCAGCGGAATTTTGGAGTCAAGATAAAGGATCTCGAACACGGCAGGGAGATTTTTGAGAGCCTTGATACGCTTGCTGATTATATCAGTAAAAACCGCACTGGAGGGGGATGATCCCACAAAACATAGTCCAGAGGACCTTGGCACAGTGCAGCGTGTAACCCAATGGCGATCAATGTTGAATGATCCTGACATATTCGGGATGTTTTCTTGTGAATCCTCATAGAGAAGAATGCATGGGAGCCAGAAGGGTCGGAGTCTCAGGGATCGGGATGATAAGCGCCGCCGGCAACGATGTGGATGCCAGCTTGGCAAGCATGCTTGAAGGCAAGCGCAGCTGCCTGCCGACTCCCAGCCTTTTCAACACCGAGATCGGCAAACCGGTGTTTGAATGCCCGAGCGATGCACTGGACAAGAGCTTGCTGCCCCACATGCGGACATTTGCGCTTTGTCTTAAGGCGCTTGAGGAGGCCTTGGCCGACGCAGGGATATGCTTGGGGGATCTTCGGACGATGAACGCGGGAGTAAGCATAGGGACTACAGTGTCATGCAATTTGAACGATCTTGAGTTCTATTCTGTTCTTCGTCGGGGAGACTGTCCTGGGATACTTCCGCTCAAGAGGTATTTGTTCGGGGACATATCGCTTTGCCTGGCTGAGATGGCCGGGCTGTGTATGCCTGTGCTGTCTGTGGCGAATGCCTGCTCCTCTGGAGCCAACGCGATAGCGGTCGGAGCCTCGTGGATACGTTCCGGAGCCTGCGACATTGTTGTTGTCGGTGGCGCGGACGAGCTTAACCGGATACCTTATTGCGGATTCAACTCCCTTCAGGTCATGAGCGACGAGCCCTGTCTGCCTTTCGATGATAGGAGGAAGGGGCTCAGCCTCGGTGAAGGGGCAGGGATCATTATTTTGGAAAGCCTTGGACACGCGCTGTCCAGAGGGCATCGTCCTGCCGTGGAGCTTGTCTCATGGGGTGAGGGCAGCGATGCGTTCCATATCA
>JAFGFR010000155.1 GCA_016930955.1 Victivallales bacterium
AGAAAGCCTCCATTGTCCGGCTGGATGTTTTCGAGCAACCTTAAAGCCGGCGCAATGGCTGCCTTCCGGAGCAGCCGGGAGACAAGCGGCCATGACGGGAATTTACGGTGTCTTAGAATACCCGTCGATATAAGTGCCGGCAACGCATAGCTTACAACCGGCGACCCTGCGAACGAAAAGATTTCTCGTGGCAGAATGACCAGCTCGAAGGGAAGCTGCGGCACCAGACGCCAGCACTCTGGTGTATCGCCCAGCCTGCCGGAAAGCGCGCACATGCTCAGAATGGGTGCCGAGAAGGTCATGTCATCACCGTAGTGCCGCAGGACAGCCTCGGCAATGGCACGCGGCACCAATGAGCCGATGCGAAGCCTTATGTAATGCTCAAGCCTCGACACGACCTCCGAGAAGTCCTTGCCGAAATCCTTGCCCAGGGAAAACGCGGCCCATGCCAGAAGAGACGCGCTGAGGTTCGACTCGCTCTCAGGTGTGTCACCGAAGCCGCCGTCATGATTGGAATTCTTCTCCAGCCAGTTCAAACCCGCCCTGACAGACACACGACGTGTCTCGATATCCATGCCGGAAATGGCGAAAACCGCCGTGGCCGTGGCCAAGGCGCTCGAGGACAGACGACCGCGCCAGCAGCCGTCAAAGTCAAGGTGCGATAACAGAAAATCCTCCATGCATCAACATTACCACAAAACAGCGCCGAAGTCAATTCCCGGGGAAATTATTGTTTAGGGGTTTGGAAAAGGTTAATAATCGTGTAGATTCATGCATAGCAGAGGAACTGTCCAGATGATGCATGATAGCTGCAGGCTTGTTGATCTCCATGTCCACAGCACTGCCTCCGACGGGTCGATGAGCCCCGGGGAGCTTGTTGACACTGCACGTTCGCTGGGGCTTGCAGCCTTGGCGCTCACCGACCATGACACCATAAGCGGACTTCCAGAGTTTCTCCGCGCCGCGGAGAAGTTCGACGATATCGAGGCCGTCCCAGGGGTCGAGATTTCGGTGGCATACAACTCCAGGGAGCTGCATTTACTGGGTCTTTTCATCAGCCATTCATACCAGCCGATGGAAAATATGCTCTGCGAAATCCGCAGGAACCGCAACACCCGGAACGAGCTGATCGTGGAGAAGCTTCGCGACGGGGGCTATGAGATAACTGGCGAAGAGCTCGCCGCCGCTGCCGGAGGCGAGTCCGTTGGCAGACCCATTCTCGCTAAGGTTCTTGTGGAAAAGGGTTACTTCAAGGAGCCCCAGGATGCCTTCGACTCATGCCTGAACAGAGGGGGTCATGCCTATGTGGCCAGAGTTCTTCCTTCGCCGGAGGAGGCGATTGACATGATACACATGGCCGGTGGGATAGCCGTGTGGGCGCATCCGCTCCACCGTGCGCGAACGGCGAGGAATTTCCTCAGAAACACCCTCAGAGAACTCTCGCCCATGGGGCTGGATGCTGTGGAAGCCTACTACACATCATTCAGCGATGAGCAGACGCAAGCAGTCTCCGAGATAGCGGCCGAGTTTGGAATGCCCGTCTCTGGAGGGTCGGATTTCCATGGCAGCAACCAGCCGGGCGTAAACATGGGGTCAGGTTACGGAGCTTTGAGAGTGCCCTATAGCGTGTTCTACAAACTCAAGTATCTGCGGGAGCGAAAAAACTGAGCTTTTGGCGCCCAATCCTTTGTTTCGGCGTTTGCAAAACTATGTCGGCAAATATAGATTGGGCAAGGCATCACGCGAAATTCTGCATAGGGTGTATACAGCCCGGGGCGAAGCAAGAAAGGTCGGATGTGCTGACTGAAAAAAAAGCATTGTTCGGTAGCAAGGAGATTGACGCAATGGTCGCGAAAATCTCGAGGTCGATAGTCTCCAGACTCAACAAGTCGCAGATCAAACGCCTCGCTTTCATCGGGATACATTCAAAGGGGGTCCCGCTGGCACACAAGATCGCCGAAGCTGTCAATTCAAGGCTTGGCGTGGAGATTCCCGTTGCCCATCTTGACATCAGCATGTACCGGGACGACATAGGTATCCGAAAGACCTTGCCGAATATTCTGCCTACAGAGGTGCCCTTCGACCTCGACGAGAAGGTGATAATATTGGTTGACGATGTCCTGAGCACAGGCAGGACCATACGTGCCGCCCTGGATGCCATCACAGACTACGGGAGGCCTGACCTGATACGCCTGGCGGTGCTGATAGACAGAGGCGGGCAGGAATTCCCGGTCAAGGCCGATTTCTTCGGGGCCAAGGTCAATGTCAGGAAAAATCAGCGGGTGACAGTCCTCTGGGAGCATGATGGCATGCCACCGGGAGTCTATCTGCTGCCCGGGAAAGACAATTCTGGAGAACATGGCAAATGACATCTATCTGGACGAAAAAGGACTTGCTGAGCATATACGACCTTTCGGCGGGGGAGCTGGTTTTGTTGCTCGATACGGCCGCTGAGTTCAAGAAAGTATCCGAGAGGAGGGTAAAGAAAGTCCCCGCGCTGCGGGGCACCACAGTCGTCAATTTCTTTGTCGAGCCGAGCACACGCACAAGAATTTCATTCGAGCTGGCAGAGCAGCGCCTCAGCGCCGACATAATCAATGTCTCGGGCATGACCAGCAGCCTTACAAAAGGCGAAAGCCTGCTCGATACCGCCAGAAACATCCAGTCACTGCAGGCCGACATCATTGTCATGAGGCACTCTGCGGCAGGAGCCCAGAACTTCCTCGCAGACAGGCTGAGCTGCGGCATCGTCAACGCCGGCGACGGATCCCACAGCCACCCGACACAGGCACTGCTCGACATCTTCACAATCCTCCAGAAAAAAGGCAGGATAAAAGGGCTTAACGTGGCGATCGTGGGCGACATTTTGCACAGCAGAGTCGCGAGAAGCGATATCTGGGGGTTGCTGAAGCTCGGCGCAAACGTGACCATAGGCGGCCCGGCGACCCTCGTTCCCAAGGAGTTCGAGGAGATAGGGGTCAGGGTGTGCCACAACCTCAAGGATGCCATAGAGGGCGCCGACGTGGTCAATCTGCTCAGGATACAGCACGAGCGCCAGAAGGCGGCCTTTTTCCCGAGCATAAACGAGTACGCCAATATCTTCGGGCTTAACGAGGACACTCTGAAGTATCTCGGCAAGGACGCGCTGGTGATGCATCCCGGACCGATAAACCGCGGGGTCGAGCTGGCATCTTCAATTGCCGATGGAGCCCAGTCGGTGATACTCGAGCAGGTCACCAACGGCCTGGCAGTCAGGATGGCCGTCCTCTACCTGATCGCGGGTGTGCTGTGAGTCCTCGCAAGGTGCTGAAAGCTGTAAAAGACTCCCGCGTGACCCGGCCGCGGGTGCTCGAGCAAAAGTTCTCAGTCCCGTTCAGATATTCAGTGACATTCACTCGCGACGTGTTCAACCCGCTAAACAGTGCTTTCGCCGATGTCTTTTTGCATGGCGGTGCGGAGACCCCCTGCAGGGTGCTCTTCCTGGTGGAGAAGACTCTGATCAAAAGCTTTCCCCTGCTCGTCGAGGAAATCGTTAGCTACTGCCGCGAACGCTCGGATGTCATCTCTCTCGCCGCGCCGCCGATCACCGTGCCCGGAGGCGAGAGCCTCAAGATGCCGAAAGCCGTCGTGGATATATGCGGGAAGCTCGCGGAAAACAACATGTGCAGGCATTCCTTTGCCTGCATGGTCGGCGGAGGGGCCTTCCTTGATGCCGCCGGCTTCGCGGCCTCGATAGTCCACAGAGGCATCCGACAGCTGCGTCTCCCCACTACAGTCCTGTCGCAGGACGACTCGGGCGTCGGGGTCAAGACCGCGATAAACATGTTCGGGAAAAAAAACTTCATCGGCACTTTCCACCCCCCTTTCGCCGTGATAAATGATTTCGATTTCCTCAACAGCCTCAGCGACAGGGACTGGCTCGCGGGCATCCCGGAGGCATTCAAGGTGGCAATCATCAAGGATGCCGACTTCTTCGAGTGGCTTGTCAGAAATATAGATGCCCTTAAAAATCGCGATGAAGCTTCAATGGAGCAGCTGGTCTACAGATGCGCAAAGCTTCATTTGGACCATATTGCCACCTCCGGCGACCCCTTCGAGTTCGGCAGCGCAAGACCTCTCGACTTTGGCCACTGGGCCGCTCACAAGATAGAGATGATGTCCGGTTCAGGCCTAAGGCACGGCGAGGCGGTGGCAATAGGAATCGTCCTCGACTCCTACCAGGCATGGAAAAGACAGCTCATAGACGAAAAGACCTTCCTGCGGATACTCGAGAGCATGAAAAGCCTTGGTGTGCCTCTGTGGCACGACTCACTGCTCCCGGAAGCATCGGGCAGGCTCCCGATTATCGACGGCATCGAGGATTTCCGCGAGCATCTCGGAGGGGAATTGCACGTAACGCTGCCGAAAGGGCTGGGAAACAAGATCGAGGTTTCCTCGATCGACTCAAATACCGTCAGGGAAGCTCTTGATTTCCTACAGAGCCGATTTCAGAACTCCGTGTGAACCGTGTTGGGGGCGCAGGGGCGGCAGACGGTGCAGCGAGATGGCTGGTGCATACCTTAAGCTGTCTGTGCCCGCCATTTCGGCGTGGCCTCGCATCCAAAATACCACGCCGCGCGGCCACGTGAGTTTTGAAATTGGCTCTGCACAACAACTATGCTTGATTTCCGCCGCTTCGGAAATATATTTCCAATGCGATTTGGAGAAGGTATTATTTTTAGGATGGCTGATGGCGAAGATTTTCATACTTGACGACTCTAAGGACGGGTACAAGGATCTGTACGAGCGCGTCCTCAATACCGGAGGGCACGACATCCTCTACATAACCGGGACCACTGACATTCTCAAGCCGCTCTTTCAGTTCAAGCCTGATGTGGTGGTGATAAACGTCGAGGACGGCGACACCACCAACATATCACGCCTGAGCGAGGTGAAAAAACACCCCAACTTCTCTCACACCCCGGTGCTCGTGGTGCTCGGGGAGTCACAAAACGAGATCAATCTGGCCATGTCGTCCGGAGCAAACGAGTATATACTCAAACCCATCCGAGAAACCGACCTGACTTCCAGGATAAGCATCCTGCTCAACAGGGTGAACCTCTTCAACGACGAGTTCGCCCCGGGGACCATCTTCGCCCGCAGATACAGAATACTGTCGCTTCTTGGGAAAGGTGGCGACAGCACTGTATACCAGGCGGAGGACACCTCGCAAAACGACTCCCACGTCGCTTTGAAGATATTGAAGCTCAAGAAGGATTCCGAGAACTTCACCGCACAGTTCGAGCGCGAGACCAGCGGGCTCGAGAAGCTCAATCATCCGAATATCGTCAAGCTGCTCGGGCACGGGAAGATCGAGGGGGTCTACTACGTCGTCACCGAGTTCATCAAAGGGAGAAATCTGGGAGACATCATCAAGGAGTCGCCGCTGTCCGAAGAGTCGGCGGTCGAGCTCGCACTCCAGGTCGCCGAGGTGTTCAAATACATGAACACATTCGGCATAATCCACAGGGACATCAAGCCCGACAACATTCTTATCTCCGACGAGGGCGAGGTCAAGGTGGTCGATTTCGGCCTCTCACGCGAGGAACACCAGCAGACTGTCTCCATCAGGGGTGAGATGTCCGGAACGCCTCAGTACCTCGCACCGGAATACATCGACGGAAAGAACCTGTCAAACAAGGTCGACATCTACTCGCTGGGGATCACGCTTTTTTACATGACCTCCGGGATTCTCCCCTTCCAGGGCAGGACGCCGATGGCATTGCTCAACAAGCAGCTCAACGAACCCCCTCCCGTGCTCTCCGAGACAACTCACGGGATATCACAGGAGTTTTCCGACCTCATCGGCAGGATGCTAATAAAAAATCCAGACGAAAGAATCCCCCTCGACGAGCTTATCTCCGTATTGCAGCAGCTTTCAGCAAGACCATCCTGAAATGTAGCGGTCAAGGGTATCCGGCTAGGATAAAAATTTGCAGATTCATTGCCTTGCGTTCATAAGCAGCACGCACCCGGCGATCGCCGCCGTCTCGACACGCATGACATGCCTGCCTATGCAGAGAGGCGCGGCTCCGCAGACTGCAAGAAAGTCCTCCTCCTCGGGGCTGAATCCCCCCTCCGGGCCGACGAGCCAGCAGATGTCCTCGATAACTTGCGGAATTCGCAAATCCCCCGGCATGAGAGCATCACGAGCTTTTTTCTCCCCGAGAGAGGGTGCCGCACCGTAGAAGACCCTATCCATGACATTGATTTCAGGCCCGACCCGTCCAAGCCTGAGCAACGGCTTCAACTGGGGCATAAAGGGGTTGTGGGACTGTTTGCATGCCTCTTTGAGGATCGGGATTGAACGTCGGGCGATATTCTTGTCGTCTGGAATGGCTACCGATCGGTCGGCAACCACAAAGCGTATGCTCCACACACCGACCTCCGCGGCCTGCCTCAATATCTGATCCATCTGGTTCCTCCTGGGAGCCGCGACGATTAGATGCACTCTTGTCAAAGGGTGGACGGCTGTCTTGAACTCCCCAACCTCCAACGTTTCCCCGGGCAGCACGCTCGCCTCCGCGAATCCCCCCTTGCCGTCAATCAGAAGCACGCGTCGGGAATCACCGCGCAGCACATTGAACAAATGCTTGCGTTCAGAAGGGTCTATCGCATCCCGGCACATCCTCCCGGATCCAATGCTCTCGCAGAAAAAACAACGCATACTGCCCATAGCCCTCCTACATCGCATCCGGCACCTTGATCGTCAATGTGGCGAGCCCGTCGGATAGGATTCTTCCGACAGCACGGCAAGTCTCGAGCCTGGCAGCCCTGAGCGAATCAGGCTGAGCATTAATAACCGGACACTCGCGGTAGAACGAACTGAAATCCTTCGCCATGGCAAGGAGGAAAGCCGCCAGCCCCGAGCAGTCCATCATCTCCCCTGCCCTCCGCAGCACAGAGGGGTACTGCAAAGCGGTCGCAGAAAGCCTCCTTTCATGTTCGGAGGCCATTGCCCCCCAGCCCAGTTCGAGCGGGGCGGATATGTTGGACTCAGCCTTCCTGATGATGGAGTTGATCCTGGCGCAGGCGTATTGGACATAGGGCCCGGTGTCGCCCTCGAACCTCACCGACGCTTCAGGGTCGAACATCACGGTTGTCCGAGGGTTGAATTTTATCAACATGAACTTCAGTGCCCCCATTGCGATGGTCTCGGCCCTTTCATCGAGATCCTCGGGAATGTTCTCGCCCGCACGCTCCAGAGTGGCAGATCTCGCCAGAGCCGCCATCTCGGAGAACAGGTCGTCGGCATCCACCACAGTGCCTTCGCGGCTCTTCATCCTCCCGGATGGCAGATTAACCATCCCATAGGCAAGATGATGCAGATCCTCGGCCCACCGGTAACCGAGCCTCTTCATAATCGCAAAAAGAGCCTGGAAATGGAATTTCTGCTCATCGCCGACTACCCATACCTGCATTTCGGGTGAAAACTCCTCGAACTTCATGAGGGTTGTCCCGATATCCTGGGTGATGTACACGCTGGTCCCGTCCGGACGCAGGATGACCTTCTCGCCCAGCTTGGGGCCGAGATCCACTGCCACGGCACCGTCCGGGCGCCTGAAGAAGACCCCTTTGGCAAGCGCATCCTCAGCTGTCTCGCGACCAAGAAGATAGGTGTCGCTCTCGTAGTACGTGCGGTCAAACTCCACACCCATGCGACCGTAGGTCTCCTCGAAGCCCGCCAGAACCCATGAGTTCATGCGCTTCCAGAGCCCGCGTGTCTCAAGGTCGCCCTGCTCCCACTTCAACAACATATCCTGCGCCATGCGCCCTATCTCGGTACTCAAAAAAAGATCCTCGTCGCTGGACTCGGAAATGTCGGGCTGCGAATCTCGCAAGTCTGCAAGCTGGCGTTTCAGCTCCTGGTCGAACTTCACGTAGTAGCTTCCGACGAAATGGTCACCTTTCTGGCCGCAGCTCTCCGGAGTACTGTTCCCGCCAAAAAGAAGGTAGGCAACCATGGACTTGCAAATGTGTATCCCCCTGTCGTTGACAAGATTCACGGCAGTGACATCATGCCCGATCCGCCTGAGCAGCGAAACCAGCGACATCCCGATGGCATTGTTCCTGATATGGCCCAGATGAAGAGGCTTGTTCGTGTTCGGCGCGGAATACTCGACCAAGATTTTCCTCTGCAAGTCGTCAGGCAGTCGGGCTTCAGCCAACAGGGTATCCACATCGGCTAGCGAATCGCGATGCAGGGCCTCGGGTTTGACTAATATGTTGACAAATGCCTTCACCGCCTCGGCCTTCTCGACATCCTGGTGTCCCGAAAGATACTCCGCCGAACGCGTCGCGAGCTCCATCGGGTTGCTCTTCGTCTCACCCGCCAGACGGAAGCAGTTGACCGTGATGTCGCCCCCCATTCCCGCCGGGCAGGGGCCCGAAGGTATCTGAAGACTCTCCAATCCAAACGCCTCACAGATGAAAACTCTCAAATCCTCGACACATCTCAACGCCATAATCATCAATCTCCATAAGGTAACGCTTAGCAATGGCGCCGGCGGCAGCCGGTTGCCAGAAGCGGCTTGTTGGCTTCCGTCTTTATTCCCATTCGATGTCGTTGTCGTAACCGTGGTCGAACTTCTTTGATTCCGGCCTCCCCAATCTCGATCACGACCATGACCATGACAACCGTTCCGCTGTCGCTTCACTGACAACGACAACGAACCGGATCATCCGCGCCCGTCAGGCGCTCTTTACTGTCTTCGTGCCAACAGTCGCAGCTCGGCAATAATCTACAATCCCCACGACCCGATACAATGCCAACAACAAAATAAAAAACTCTCTACTGAGCCAGTTTCAAAACTCCGCGTGAACCGCGTTGAGAGCGCAGGCGCGGCATACGGTGCGGCGAAATGGCTGGTGCATACCCGAAGCTGTCTGTGCCTGCCATTTCGCCGTGGCGCAT
>JAFGFR010000156.1 GCA_016930955.1 Victivallales bacterium
GATGGTATGCACCAGCCATTTCGCCGCACCGTCTGCCGCACCTGCGCTCCCAACGCGGTTCACGCGGAGTTTTGAAACTGGCTCCTTATGTATAGAATTTAAAGATCGGGATTTAGTTTCGCCCCGTCATTCCCACTCGATCGTGCCGGGTGGCTTGGAAGTCAAATCAAAGACCACCCGATTGACCCCGTCAACCTCGTTGATTATCCTGCTTGATATTCTCCCGAGCACCTCGTAGGGCACCCGAACCCAGTCTGCGGTCATGCCGTCAACACTCTCGACGACACGCAATGCAATGACATTTTCATAGGTTCTTTCGTCTCCCATCACCCCGACGGTCTTCACGGGCAGCAGCACGGCGAAAGACTGCCACACGCTGTAGTACAGCCCGGCCTTCTTCATCTCGTCAACGACCACCCAGTCCGCCTCGCGGAGGAGCGCAAGGCTTTCCGGCGATACGGGGCCAAGTATCCTCACTGCAAGTCCGGGGCCGGGGAATGGCTGCCTCATGACAATCTCCTCCGGGAGTCCTAGCTGTCTGCCTACCTCCCTGACCTCATCCTTGAAGAGACGGCTAAGTGGCTCGAGCAACTTAAGATGCATTTTTTCCGGGAGGCCGCCCACATTGTGGTGGCTTTTGATCAACGAGCTTGGGTTGCCCCCTATCGGGACGCTCTCGATCACATCGGGATAGGTGGTGCCCTGGGCGAGGAAACTCACGCCCTCGATTTGTTTCGCGGCATCCTGGAAGACCCCCACGAATTCCCGTCCGATGATCTTGCGTTTGGTCTCTGGGTCGGCCACGCCGGCAAGCTTCTCGATAAAATGCCCCTCCGCTGAAACATACTTCAGGTTTATACGGAAGTTTCGCTCGAACACCTCCCTGACGCGCGCACCCTCGCCCTTGCGCATCAATGTGTCCACAAATATGCATGTCAGCTTGTCGCCTATGGCCTTGTGGACCAGAGCCGCCGCGACAGATGAGTCCACGCCCCCGCTGAGCCCCAGCACCACGCCTGCATCCCCTACCCTGTCCCGTGTCTCCTCCACCGCGTTCTCGATAAAGGACTCCATGCGCCAGTTGCCCTTGCAGCCGCATATCGTGCGACAGAAGTTCCGAAGAAGCTCCACGCCCCTGGGTGTATGCACCACCTCGGGATGGAACTGTATCCCGAATATTGTGCCTTCCTTGTTTGTCACGGCGGCGTTCTCGGTGTTGGCCGTGCATGCTACGGTGCAGAACCCCTCGGGCAGCGAGAGAACCTTGTCCCCATGGCTCATCCATACCTTGAGATTCTTGTCAAGACCGTCAAAGAGGGGATTATCTGAAGTGACCTCGAGTTCAGCATGTCCGTACTCGCGCGCGACACTCCTGGCAACCTCGCCGCCGAGAAGCTTGACCGTGGCCTGCAGGCCGTAGCAGATTCCGAGGACAGGGACACCCAGATCGAATATTTTCTTGTCGCATAACGGGGCGGATGGACTGTATACGCTGCAGGGGCCGCCGCTCAGGATGACCCCCATCACCCCGTCAGACTTCAGCACTTCCAAATCGATATTGTAGGGATATATCCTGCTGTAGACGTTGCACTGCCTGATCCTCCGGGCAATGAGCTGGCTGTATTGCGAGCCGAAATCGAGGATCGCGATGGATTCAAACCCTTTCAACTCAATACCTCTTTCGCAAAGTGCACATCTCGTCGCATCTTGGACACCTCGCCACGCTCTCCCCGGACTTGATAAGAAAGGCAAAATGGCAGTCCTCGCATATGCATACACGCCCTTCGGAAAGAGCCCAGTCGTAAATTTTCACCCGCCAAAGCTCACGCCCCCAGCAGACCCCTAGAAGAACCAGCCAGCCGAAAAGATACAGGAAGAAACCAGTCTGAGCATCAATTTCCATCAAGTTGCACTCCCGTGTGTCAGGCCCTGGCTGTCAGGATTTTCATCGCGGCATCATAGTCCGGCTCCTGAGCGATCTCCGGAACCTGCTCGGCATAAATGACCTTCCCTTCTTCGTCAACGATCACCACGGCACGGGAAAGCAGACCACGCAGAGGGCCGTCAACAACCGCCACGCCATATTCACGCCCGAACTCGGGACTGCGGAACGCCGACAACGCCATGACATCCTTCAAACCCTCCGTCTCGCAGAAACGCACCTGGGCAAAGGGCAAATCCATGGATATGCAAAGAACCACAGCCCCGCCAAGGCTGCTGGCACTCTCGTTAAACCTGCGCACCGATGCCGCGCAAACCGGGGTGTCTATGCTCGGGAAAATGTTCAACACAACCCGCTTGCCCGAGAAATCCCCCAGCCCGACCTCAGACAAGTCACCCTTCACCAGCTTGAAACAAGGCGCATTCGAGCCCAAGACAGGCAGATCTCCCACCGTCGAGAATGCGTCCCCATGAAGCGTTATCCTAGCCATTGAAACTCTCCTTTAAAATCTCTATGCCTTTAAACAATACCGACGAAGCCTTTATTCTATTCCACAAACAGGCGGTTTTCAAACAGCATTCCTGTTTCATTTGACCATATTTTCAAGCATTTGAGCCAGTTTCAAAACTCCGTGTGAACAGCATTGGGAGCGCAGACGCGGCAGACGGCGCAACGAAATGGCTGGTGCATACCCGAAGCTGTCTGTGCCTGCCATTTCGCCGTGGCGCATGCCGTGCCTCAGACCCAACCCTTTGGGCAGCAAGCTCTTTTGGCGCGAATGCCACGCCGGAGCAGTCGGGACAGACCATACAGGCATGCCCGCTCCCGGATCGACGTGGCCTTGCATCCAAAATAGCAGGCCGCGCGGCCACGGGTAGTTTTGAAATTGGCTCATTTGTCATCAGAGCTTGAAAAGTCAGCATGTCAGGTGTAGTCTTTATTGAGCGAATTCAAACCAGGAGAAATATAGATGTCATTGTGGAGCGGCAGATTTTCCGGCGTGACCGCCGAGGCTGTGAAGGCATTCACCGAATCAATATCCTTCGACAGCAGGCTCTTTCGTCACGACATAATGGGCAGCAAGGCACATGTGCAGATGCTGGCGGAGACGGGTATAATACCTGCCAAATGCGCAAAGGCTATCAATGCCGGGCTTGACAAGATCGAGAAGAGGATCGAGAAGGGGGACTTCACATTCTCCAACGGCTTAGAGGACATCCACATGCATATCGAGGATGCCCTGATCGAGGCGATCGGCAAGGATGCCGGCATGATACATTCCGGGCGAAGCCGCAACGATCAGGTAGTGCTTGACATGAGACTCTACCTCAGAGACACAATCGACTCCATAATGTCAGGGATAAAAGAGCTTCAGCGCCAGATGGTTAGACTTGCCGATGCGAACTCCGATGCCGTGATGCCTGGGTACACCCATCTTCAGCGCGCGCAGCCCGTACTATTCGCGCACCACCTGCTCGCCTATATCGAGATGTTCGAGAGGGATGTCGGAAGGTTCCTCGACTGCCGCAAAAGGACAAACGTGATGCCACTGGGTTCAGGCGCGCTGGCAGGATCCACTCTGCCGCTTGACAGAAAAATCACCGCAAGACTCCTCGGCTTCCCGCAAGTCTCAAGAAACAGCATGGATGCAGTGGCCGACAGGGATTTCGAGTGCGAGTTCCTGGCGGCATCCGCGATCTTCGCAATGCACATCTCCAGGCTCTCGGAGGATATCATCCTATGGGTCTCCCAGGAGTTCAACTTCATCTCCATCGACGATGCCTTCTGCACGGGCTCGAGCCTGATGCCTCACAAGAAGAATCCCGACATCGCCGAGCTTGCCAGGGGCAAGACGGCTAGGATATACGGCGACCTCACCTCGCTGCTAGTCCTTACAAAAGGCCTCCCCCTGACCTACAACCGCGACCTGCAGGAAGACAAGGAGCCCGTCTTCGATGCTGCCGACACGATCCATAAAATACTCTCCGTCATGCCGGAGATGATCGCGTCATTCAAAATCAACCGGACCGCAATGGAAAAGGCCGTCCAAGACCCCGCGATGATGACCACCGACCTCGCCGAACAGCTCGTCAAGGAAGGCATGCCCTTCAGGACAGCTCACCACCGCGTGGGAAGCCTCGTCAAATGGTGTGACAAAAACAGCAGGAAACTAGACAAAATATCCCTGGAGGAAATGCGCATCTCAATCCCCGAGGCGAAGATGCACCACCTCCAAATCTTCTGCCCTCTGGCAAGCGTATCAAAACGAACCGCCACCGGCGCCACTGCACCCGCACAGGTCAAAAAACAAATCCGATTCTGGAAGAAAAAGCTCTTGTGTCCGAGCCAGCGTCAGTTCGGGGTTTGAGATCTAACTGCTTCATTTAGGTCATATGGTGGTTGCGATTGGTGCCCATTGGTCAAGGGGGTCGATCCGCACATTCCAAGTCACGTTCGGCCAGTGCCAGGTCAGCTTCCAAGCCCGCTGTTCTCCCGCTCGCGGCTGGGGTGGGGTATCGCCGCACGGTTCGAAAAGCGGCGCGGCAACCACCTCGCCATCGACGGAAACCCCCCACAGGGTCACCATGGCCACAGCTTCTCCGATGGCCGTACGTTCGAGGTTGAGATCCCAATCCATAAGCCGCACTGGCTCACGTCTCTCGATCTGGACGGGAGCCGGAGTCATTGCGTCGAATCGACCTGTGAGGGGCACGCACTGAACCGCCACAGCTCGCCTCGGGAGCCGGATCAGCATTTGCCGCCAGCCTGAGGATGGGGGCCGCGTCTCCACATGGGTCGTCGGGTCAACCAACCGTAGCCGGTCCGTCACGCGTGCCCAGGTGCTGACGATAAATGGCATCACCCGGAGCACAAGAAGGTTGCCATCCTTCATCAGCGAGAAAGTACGCCCGGTAATCGGTGGACGGACCTGGCTCGTGAGAGCATTGCCCAAGAAGGCGGACTGCCTGTCTGTGGCCGGATGAGCGCGAACGACCCCGTTCTCGGCTGTCTCCCACTGCCAGAACCCCCACACACCATCGGGACTCCAGAAAGCGGCGGGCATTGACTGCCACGAGAGCCCCCAGGCCGGATGATCTGCGCTTGCCATAAGCGGATAGCGGCGCATGCCTCCCACGCGAATGTCGGGAGCCAGCCAGGCATCGGCGTGGGTGTCGCCGAAACATGGGATGCAGAGCGACCCGCGCCGCATCTCGGCCGTTGGCGGGGCCAGCCGCTCCCATCCGTGCTCGTGGAAGAGCGAACCCAACAAAGGCATGTTCTGCACCATGGTCAGCGTGGAAGGTGTTGTTGCCGGACGGATCAGGCTCCTGTAAGGAATGCGGCTCGGCCGGTTGAGAAAATCGTACGTCCGGATCGCTGGCACCCGCGGCCCTTCCCCATAGGCATCATCAATCGCCAGCAACTCGCCTAACAGCCCAGTGTAGAGCACTCGGAGCTCGGCCGGCAGATGGCGCGAAAAGAGCAGAAGCAGCGACAACTCGTCAAGACACACACGGCTGTAGACATCGCTCATGTGCTCGCCCCATCCCCATCCGTGCCGGTGCCAATAGCGAGCCGCGTCTGCCATGATGCCGGCGAGCGCCGGCGAGTGAGCTCCCTCGATCTCGCCGAGCAGCCACGCACAGACCACGTCGCCCAAAAACTTGTTCGGGTAATGGAACGTCCGGCTTTCAGCTTCTCGATCGAACCACACGCGAAGATCCCGCAAAATTGCGTCCAGCGTTTCGCGCGAAGGCGTGTCCAGTTCCCCGCCGTGGCACATCCGCAGGGGAATCAGGCCGAAGGCAGCGAAGAACGCGGCGTTCGTGTCGACGGGACCGGGCTCTTCCAGATACCACCTCATGCACCCACGCCGTTCACCGCTCTGCACCTGCAACCCACGGAGCGCCCGGAGAATGCTCGCGGTATTGACGGCCGCGAGCTGATTGAGCTGAGCGGCCAGCAACAGCCGCGAACTGGCCGTCGGCCCGGCATGAACACAAGCCAATCGGCAAACCGGAGCCGTGTGCCCCGCCTCGTTCTGTCGCCAGAGCCCGGCACCCTCGTCCCATCCATCTGTCCAGTTCAATGCCAACACGGTCTCCTACAATAATGATTCGGTCAAGCCGGAAAACCACGCCAGTTAACGCGCTTACAATTAATTTACACGTACTCGACGGTTGCCGGGGGTTTCGGCGTGAGGTCATAGAGGCAGCGGTTGACACCCGGGATCGAGACGATTTTGCTGCATATTGACTCGAGTTTATCCCACGGGAGTCTGCTGGCGGTGGCCTCACGCGCGTCCACGCTCTCGATGCACCTGACGACGATTATTTTCCCGAACTCGCGCTTGTTGTCGCGAATGCCTGTGGCGCAGTCCTCGAGCAGCACCGCGAGGTACTGGAACGCTCCGCTGCCGGAAAGCTCGTCCTCGACTATGGCCGTCGCCTTCCTGACGATATCCAGCCTATCCTCGGTGACCTCACCGACTATCCTTGCCGCCAACGCCGGCCCAGGGAATGGTATCCTGCGGGCTATCTCGTCCGGGAGGCCCAAGGCAAAGGCAACCTCCCTAACAGAATCCTTCCTCAAGGTCTTCAAAGGCTCGATCACCCTGTATCCGTAGGCCTCCGATGGGTCTATGCCAAGCTGCGAAAGTATGTTGTGCTGGCGCTTTATCCCGGCAACCGTCTCCTCGATGTCGGTAAGAATAGTGCCATGGACAAGGTACTTCGCCCCGGCTTCGCGGACGCACTTGCCGAAGACATCCTTGTAGAAGGTGCTTGTGATGGCCTTGCGTTTCTCCTCCGGGTCACCCACGCCTCCAAGCGCCGAAAGAAACTCCCGGCGGGCATCAATAAGCCTTACCACTATACCCATGTCCTTGAAAACCTCTACTATCCTCTGAGGCTCCCCTTCCCTCATCAGGGCGTTGTCAACCATGCAGTTGATGAACTTCTCGCCCAAGGCACGGTGTCCGAGGACGGCGCATACCGCGCTGTCAACACCGCCACTCAGCGCATTGATGGCCACCCCCTCTCCAACCTCATGCCTCAAAGACTCAACCTGCTCCTGAATGAACGATTTCGGTTCAAACGACATAATATCCTCCTTTTTTTCCGGTTAGGGCTCTTGATTTGACAACATCCGCCGTTATTTTACCCCGTCGCAAAAGCTATGCAAAGCCCCATTGAGAATTCTCTGTAAAATACCGGAGAGGAATATGCAGATAGTCGGCGCACTTATGATGCTGGCAGGTGGTGTAGGGGCAATATTCTTCGGGATATTGCTCATCGTCAGAGCCTTCGAGACCTCCTTGGTCTGGGGGCTTGTCTACCTCTTCGTGCCCTTCGGCGCATTCATATTCATCATCACAAACTGGGGCAAGACCTGGAAGCCTCTGGCTTTTCAGATACTGTCGCTCTTATCGGTTTTCGCCGGGGCCGCCATGGGGGGATTCCTGACGAGATGAACCCGTTTCCGGAAAATTTATTCCGTCATATCTGGAGCAACCCGGAATGAAGCTCACACACTATGGGAGGAGAGAGTGGCTCGGATACGGTATCGTGGCACTCGTGATCGCCTGCGCGTCTTCGTGTGCAGGGCTGCTTATTGAAAAACCACTCACTGGATATGTCGTCTCAGGGATCGTTGTTTTCGCCTATGTCTGCCTGGCGGCATTCTTCCGCGACCCCCACAGGATCATTCCAGAGAATCCGGCGGCACTCCTCTCACCCGCCGACGGGGCAGTCAGGGATATAGAACTTGTCAAAAACAGCGACGAGAACTCATTTTTTGGGAACAAGGGTGCGGTGAGGGTAGGCATCTTCCTCTCGATCTTCGACGTGCATATCAACCGTGCACCCTGCGATCTCACGGTAGTCAGCAAGAAATACAAGCCCGGGAAGTTCCACGATGCCAGAAATCCGCTGGCATCCTCCGAGAACGAGTCCATGACGATATTCTGCTCTGCGTCTGTCGAGGGCAAGTCTTTCCCTCTGATCATACGCCAGATATCAGGCGCAATAGCCAAAAGGATCGTCTGCGATGTCCATGAGGGGTCGAAGCTCGAAAAAGGGCAGAGATTCGGCATGCTCAAGTTCGGGTCCAGAACCGAGCTGTTCATCCCCGCCGAGCAGTGGCTCAGCACCTCTGTCAAGGTCGGGGACAAGGTTCTTGCGGGCCTGACTACCGTCGCAGCGATAAAACCCGACACAGAAAAGCCAAGGAGTCTTGGATGAGAAAGAACATCAGGGAGATAATCCGACAAAACGTCTGGCTCAAGAAAATACCCACCACCCTGACGATCGGGAACTCGCTTTGCGGATTCGGCGCAATACTCTATTCCTTCCATGCATACACAATGCCAAAAGATCTGGTGCCCAGCGTGCTGGCACTTAGCGCATATATCATCCTCGGCGCGATGGTCTTCGACGCGCTGGACGGGTTTCTTGCGCGGATTTTCAATGCTGCGAGCATGCATGGCATGCAGATGGATTCTCTTGCCGACATGGTGACTTTCGGTGTAGCCCCTGCGGTGATTGTGAGTGTAATGGCGCACCGGCTCCGCGAGCTACAGGGCAATTCTTTCTATTTCGTCTGGCTGATGTCGGCAATATATCTCGGTTGCGCCGCACTTCGGCTGGCCACCTACAATGTCCACGCGATACTGGAGAAGAAAAGCTCGGGGAAATTTCAGGGTCTCCCCTCCCCCGGTGCAGCGGCAGCAATCTGCAGCCTCATAATTTTCTTCAGCGCTGCCAACGCTGTACATGAATTCATCGTTTTCCACCTCCCGGCCTACGCCGGCATCCTCGGGCTGCTTATGGTCAGCAAAATCAAGTACATCCATGTGGGCAAATGGCTGGTGAGCGTTAAAAGGAACCCCAAAAGACTCACGGCGCTGCTTTTCTTCTTGGTGCTGCTATACATAAATCCGCTGCTGGTGGCAGTGGTCGCGATAAACGCTTACGTGCTGCTGGGGCCGGTGACAACAATTATAGGCTGGCTGAAGCATGCAGACACTCCCTACGTGGAGGCCGTGAGCTCCATCGAGTCCTGACTCATTCCTGATCCCCATCCTCGAGTATCTCATCCAGCGGGGGCAATGCCTGCAACTTGTCGGCATCCGCACCGCAGGAGGCATCTTGGGATTTCCCGCCTGATCTCTCGTCCTCCAAGGGTGCAGAAAGCTCGCCCGACTCCTCGAACGGAAGACCCTGGGCCTTCATTCTCAACTTGTGTATCTCCCTGGGCTTCATGGTGTGTATGACGCCTGTCCTCAAAGAGTCTTTTGTGGAGGAAGAGGGCACCACCAGCTCTGTGCCGCAGGCGTGACACCTAAGCTTTTCGCCCGGTTTTTTCGTGAAAGCAATCAGCTCCACCCCGCACTGGCATCTTAATTTGACAGGCATAACCAGGACCTCCAATTATTCTATTTGAGCTCGCTTGTCTTGGATTTCATATTTCAGCGTCTGATATCGAGTTGTACCGGGCAGTGGTCGGATCCAGTGACTTCATTCAGGATATCTGCTGATTCGACATTCACGGCCAGACGACTTGAGACAAGGAAATAGTCTATTCTCCAGCCTATATTCTTCGGGCGGGCATTCGCCCGGTAGCTCCACCAGCTGTACTTCACCTCTCCGGGATGCTTTAAACGGAAGGTGTCGACAAAACCCGCTCCGACAAGATTGTCCATCCCGTCTATCTCCTCCTGCATGTAGCCGGCGCTCTTGTTGTAGTTCGCCTTCGGATGCGCAAGGTCTATCTCACGGTGAGCGACATTCAGATCGCCGCAAACAACTACAGCCTTGCGCCCCTCAAGCGCCTTCAGATACACCAGAAAATGCCTGTCCCACTCGCAACGGTAGCCAAGACGCAGCAGATCTGAGCCAGAATTGGGAGTGTAAACTGTCACAAGAAAGAATGAGCCGAAATCCGCTGTTATCACCCTGCCCTCGCGATCACAGAACCCCGCTCCCATCCCGAAAGACACCTCTGCAGGCTCCTCCCGGCAGAGCATCGCTGTTCCCGAATATCCCTTCCTGTCTGCGGAATTCGCAAACACCTTGTAGTCGCCTATATCAAAAAGAGCATCCATGACCTGATCGTCCTGAGCCTTGGTCTCCTGCACACAGAGAACATCTGGGGACACGACAGAGACGAACTCGCCAAAGCCCTTTCCCGCCACCGCCCTGATCCCGTTTACATTCCACGAGATTAAACGCATTGCCCTATCCCAGCAGCCTCTGTCATCTGTCGGAAGAGATCGAAATATTCCTGTACTTGGCGTTGCCAAGCTGGTCCAGGATATCCATCACCGGCCGCTGCGAAGCCCGGGGGGAAACCTTTATCAGGATAATGTCGGAACGATCGACCTTCATTTCCTCCAGCTTCGACAAAACCCCGTCCACAGGGATCACCATGGCATCTATCACCGCGTCACCTTCATCAGTCACGGTAATGGTTATACCCTCAGAGAGGTCTATAGCATCAGCCATACCACCTGGGGAAATACAGCCGCACAACAGGACCCCCATCCAAAACAGCAACACAACAGAAAAAATATTTCCCATGTCGTTCCCTCTCCTCTTATAGCTTCCTCAAATACAAACCGCCCATACGTTGCATAATCTACATCGTCGCGACAGCATATGCAATGCCATTTGAGCCATTTCGCCGCACCGTCTGCCGCGCCTGCGCTCCCAACGCGGCTCACGCGGAGTTTTGAAATCAGCTCATTTAAATAAACAATCAGGCCTTCAGGACTGCGACAAAAGCCTCTTGAGGAATATTCACCTGCCCGACCTGCTTCATGCGCTTCTTGCCTGCCTTCTGCTTCTCAAGAAGCTTGCGCTTGCGTGTTATGTCGCCTCCGTAGCACTTCGCCAGCACATTCTTGCGCAACTGCCTTATCGTCTCGCGAGCCACGACCTTGCCGCCGACTGCGGCCTGGATTGCTATCTGGAACATCTGCTGCGGGATCACATCCTTGAGCTTTGCTGCGATCTGCCGCCCCCTTGCGGGGGCATGATCCACATGCACGATCGAGGAGAAAGCATCAACCGGCTCGCCGTTGACCAGCATGTCCAGCTTGACCAGTTTGTCGGCCTTGTAGCCACAGAGCTTGTAGTCCATGCTCCCATAGCCGCGGGTGATGGACTTAAGTTTGTCGTGGAAGTCAATCAATATCTCGTTCATAGGCAATTCCGAAGTGATTATCACATGGCCGGCATCAACGCTGTGCGTCAGTGTGCATACGCCTCGCTTGCCCATCACAAGGTTCATTATGTCGCCGATATACTCGTTGGGGGTCATGATGTTTGCGCTGATTATCGGCTCCTCGATCCTGTCAATCATGGAGACATCCGGCATATGCACAGGATTGTCCATATCCACGCTGCTGCCGTTCTTTAGGTATACCTTGTAGATCACGCTGGGATAGGTGGCTATTATATCCATGTCGTATTCTCGGTGGAGGCGCTCTTGGATTATCTCCATGTGAAGCAGACCAAGGAAGCCGCAGCGGAAGCCGAACCCCAGCGCGGCGGAAGTCTCGGCCTGATAGGTGAATGCCGAGTCGTTAAGCTGCAGCTTCGCCATACTCAACTTCAGCTGGTCATAATCCGCAGTGTCTATGGGGTATATCCCGCTGAATACCATCGGGCTGATGAGCTTGAACCCCGGCAGCGGCTCACGGCAGGGATTTCTCGCGTCGGTAAGAGTATCGCCTATACGTGTGTCAGATGGTGTCTTCAAGTTCGGGATGGCATATCCCACTGCCCCGGCGACGAGGCTCTTCGCGGCGTTCATCTCCGGGCGGAAGGTCCCGACCTCCTTCAGATCGCTCTCTATGCCGTTGCTCATCAGCCTGACCCGTGAGCCGGGGACAAGCACGCCCCCGAAAACCCTCACATAATTCACGACGCCACGGAAGGGGTTGTAGACCGAATCGAATATCAGCGCCGAAAGCTCCTCGCCGCCACAGCGGGGGTGCGGGATACGGGAAACCACTGCCTCCAGCACCTCGGCTATACCCACCCCCTCTTTCGCACTCACGTAAAGAGCCTCGTCACGGGGTATCGCCAGTATCTCCTCAAGCTGCTCAAGACACAGCGTGACATTGGCGGCCGGCATGTCTATCTTGTTGATCACCGGTATGATGCTCAAATTGCGTGCAATCGCCATATTCACATTGGCGACAGTCTGGGCCTGTACGCCCTGCGTGGCATCGATAACGAGCAGAGCGCCCTCGCATGCCGCGAGCGAACGGCTGACCTCGTAGGCGAAGTCGACATGACCGGGGGTGTCTATCAGATTCAAAGTGTACTCCCCGCCGCCGGAGGAGTACTTCATCGTCACGGGATGGGACTTGATAGTTATCCCACGCTCACGCTCCAAGTCCATGTTGTCAAGAAGCTGCTCATGGGACTCCCGCTTCGACACCGTCCCCGTAAACTCCATCAGCCTGTCAGCAAGCGTGGACTTGCCATGATCTATATGCGCTATTATCGAGAAATTCCTCGTCAGCTCTATGCTTTGCATCTATACACCGAAACCTGAACTAAAACTGAGCACTCAAAAATATCCAGCCCACCACCACCCGCCGTCTCAGCCGAATATAATCCGTAAAACACCTTTTTCGAACCATACAAACAACTATTCAAGAATAAATTCGCAGTGCAAATCCATACTCGGTTGAGAGCCAATTGCAAAACTCCGCGTGAACCGCGTTGCGATCACACGCGCATCCACGGAAAGTTTTGCAATTGCCTCTTGACTATTGAAGTTCCCTGAACTAGATTCAGAGCCAGTTTCAAAACTCCGCGTGAACTGCGTTGGGA
>JAFGFR010000157.1 GCA_016930955.1 Victivallales bacterium
AAGACCTCACCAGAAGTTCAGCCTTGGTGTCCCGGCTCCGTATACGACCCATCACCTCAGATCGCTTCTCCTTGCTCCACTTGTCCATCGCATGCCCTCTGCTCGCTCAAAGCACAAAAAACTCAAGGACACTAGCTCGTTTCCAAGCTTTTGCCAGCCAAATTCCCAAAGAGCCAGCTCCAAAAACACGAAAGAATAAATCCTGCGAGTCTCGCAGCAAAAAAAATGGCGAATTCTCAGCCCAAAAGACTTGAATTGCACACCCGGCAAGCTAAAATAAACACAAATGCGTGATTCTATCCCAATTCAAAGGATGAATGATGTTTTGAGCGTCGGAAGCCATTGCAGTTCAGATTTCTTAAACAACATCGATATAGAGGTCGCACGTTGAAACAAAAACACAGAAGACAAGATGAATTACCGGCAAAAATACTGGCAGCATTGGCTAGATTAGATGAAAAAGGCACAGATAAGAAGGTGACGCAAGCTATGACGATAGTTTTCGAGGCATACCGGATGAGTGCCTCAAAAAGGTCATTCTCAGCAGATGATTTATTTACCGCAGCGTCCTGACGACGGTCAGGCAGGCGACCTTCGATATTCTCGATAATATCGATACTTTCGAGCATACCCCGTTGCGCGAAGGCAATCTTGCCCCTTGTCGTTCGTTCGGCGTGGCCGGCATCCCTTCTGGCCGTTGCGCATACTACGGCCAGTATTAGCACATAAGCGCACTCGCTTCAGCAAGCAGCGAGGAAATGCACTCATAAACCCCAACAAAGCCTTCACACGTGATCAACCTACGGCAAACACCCCTTTTATCATCGAAATAAAGCATTTCCGCTTGACTTTCCATAACTGTAAGCAGATATTGACAGCAGGCAAGAGCTGAAGAGGGAATGCCATTGACCGTAGAAACAAAACAGGTGGAGACATTTGCAGATTGCCTCAAATCCCCTCTTTATAAGGGGTTCATTCAGGTGCCCGGATATGTGCTCTTCCCCGTTCTTGCCTTGCAGATTGCCTCAATCGCTGCACAGGTTTTCTTGATTTTGACTCACAAACATTTAGCCCCTTTGTGGACAGATTGCCTGCGGCCTATTTACTTGACATGGGGAGACGACATCATCCCCCATGCAATTTCAGTCTCGATCACTTATCTTGCAATAATAAGCGCAAACGCGTTTGTCCTATACCGTTTTGAGAAATGCAATAAAGTCCTTTGGATACTAAGCTCACTCATAACATTGTTATACTCCCTGCTATTCGTTCTGAACTCTTTTATCCGCACCCCGCAGTGGTTCGTCATCGTTTTATTCTGCATTTTCCCCGCGCAGGTCATTGTCGCTGCCTTCCTGCTCGGTATCAAGAGAAAGCATAACCCCGCCTTCCCAGTAGTACTCTCCCTGCTCTCAATACTGCCAGGTCTATTTATATGGATTTTCAGATACAACGTCGGGATATTAGCTGGATTCTTGTTTTATTCCTGGGCTCTGGCCTTTCCCATAGCGATTTGCGCAATCCCTTTTTGGCTCTTGAGTAATTCCAACCGCTTCTTCAACAAATACCGCCGGTTATTTTACATATTAGCCACAATCTGTGGGATTTGCATGATCACACTGTGGCTCTTGACCCCAAAAAAAGTCTCCTACGGCTATTTTATCAGCTTTGCTGAAATTCAATTCGGCAACATCAATGGAGAAAAATATCCAGACCTTTTCACATGCGGCTGTCACGGCATGAGCTATGGCAACCCGGCTTGGTTTATCGGGAGAGGAACCCATTTCGACGACTGGGAACATGAACAAATGCTTCCAACAAAAATCGGGCAACAGACAGCAGTTTTGGTTGATTTGGACAACGATGGCTACATGGACATTATGGGGACCACATTCTTAATAAATGAAAATGGCAGGTTCTTTCGTGAAGTTCCCGTATCTTCCTCCGATCTGTACTCCTTATGTTTTGCACGCGAACGCAGATTTTCCATCATCGCCCACCCGCTCACTCCTGAGGACCGATTCTCGGAACTCATCCTTAATTCACCTTCCTTCCGCTCCACTCTTATCGGGATTTGCAAAGAAAACAACACATGGTCGTTTTACCCTTTTGAATCCAACCTTTATGCCGCTTTAGACCAGTCCGACCCTAGGAATCCGGCACTGCTGATACTAAACAATCCAGCGGAGGAAATACTGGCCCTCTTCGACAAATACAACATCATGTACAGACAGGTTGCTCTGGATTCGCTCAATAAACTCCACCGCCCGGTTTTCCTCTTCAATGACATCAACTCCAATGGGGAAAACGAACTGGTTGCATGGTCTGCGTCGCAGAACAAATCTCTGGTCTCAGTCTTCAAGGAGGCCGACGGGCATTTTGAACTGATTTACTCATTCGAGACCGAAGAACATAAGTCCGGCCGTTATGATGGGCATTATTCATATGCGGAATTTAAATTCGTTGACTTCGATCTTGACGGGAAAATTGATTTCATCGGCGATGACGGATGGATATATCTTCAGAAAGACAACTATAGATTCGAAAAGGCTAAACATGTAAAAATGAGGAGAAGCAAGGAAGCAAGCTTTCTGTACGCTTGCGACATCAATGCCGACGGATACCCTGATGTGATTTCATCATACCAGCCATTCACAAACATAAGGCTGGGACCGTTCTTTTAGGGCAAAATATGGACGGAGTATTTCCCCTCAGAAAATGCACGCTGAAGCTGTGAACTCCGACCCGGCATAGCCGTTAATCCCCTCAAACAGGATTGTGGTATATATCATGCTGACTACCGTGCCGAAGTAAGACACAACCCATATCCTCCAATCGCCGGACAAGTTCGAGCCGCTTCATGCGTACTCCAACTCTTCCACCTTCCGAATTCCAGGAATTGTGTCAGAGCCAAAGATTTCAAGAAGGTCACGCAGGTGCTCCAAAACACTGGCACAGCGGCTCTCTGGGTTGAAAACCCCTGAGACCGATGTTATCTTTATCTGGAGGCCGGGGAGATTACCTTCGGGTCAGCAACATTCTATTGAGGAGCTAGGTTTTGTCCATAAAAGGGTCAAGCAACGAAGATGCTGCGCGGATAGTCGTGACGGGGATGGGGGTCGTGTCTCCGCTGGGTAACTGCGTGGACACGTTCTGGCGGTCATTGTGTGAAGGGCGGGATGGGATATCCGACATAAGGGTATGCGACCTGGAGGGGTTTGCGTTTGCCCGTGGGGGGCAGGTATGCGAGTTGTTGCTTGATCCGGCCCATGAGGTTGTCTGCGGCGATGACCGTGCGTTGAGGATGGCCGTGGCGGCGTCCAGTCAAGCTGTCGGCTCCAATCCCCCGGCGGACGGCGGCAAGGTGGCTGTAGTGCTGGCGACTAATTTCGGCTCCGCCGGGACGCTGGACAAAGACCTCGGAACTTGCTCAAAATGGGACAAAGGGCAGCTTTCCCTGCACAACGCCGCTGCGAAAGTCGCAGAAATCTGGGGCTTCGGGGCGATGAGGGCGACAGTGTCGTTGTCATGCTCTTCCGGAGCCGCCGCGATTGCATATGCTGCGCATCTCATAAGGAATGGGCATGCCTCGCAGGCTCTGGCCGGCGGCTTCGACGGCATCAGCCGTTTCGCCTGGGCCGGTCTGGGGCTGCTTCGCACGATGACGGACGAGAAGATCCGTCCCTTCGACAAGAACCGCTCGGGCACTCTCTTCTCGGAAGGTGCCGGGATCGTGATGCTAGAGTCCCTCGAGTCCGCACGTCTGCGGAATTCGCAGATACTAGCGGAGATCAAGGGCTGGGCATTCAACAGCAATGCCTATCACATGACAGCCCCGCCCGACGGGGGGCAGGGCATCGCGGAGTCAATGCGCGATGCCCTGGAGTGCGCAGGGTTGCCGCCTGAGGCCGTGGGCCATGTGAACACCCATGGCACAGGCACTCAGCTCAACGACCTGACCGAGACCAAGGCGATAAAGCAGGTGTTTGGCGGGCATGCTTCGAAAATGCTGATAACGAGCATCAAGTCCATGACTGGGCACATGATGGGAGCCGCCGGGAGCGTGGAGGCGATCGCCACGGCTCTCTCGATAATGCACGGGAAAATCCCCCCGACAATAAACTATCTCGACCCCGACCCCGAATGCGACCTCCCGATCGCGGCGAACAAATGCGCAGAACTGAGCCATGACATAGCGATATCCAACTCATCCGGCATCGGCGGGAACAATGTCTCTCTGGTCATTGGGAAAGCAGAAGGAGCTTGAAAGCATTGAAGAACGGACCGATAATCAGCGGAGCAGGCGTGGTCAGCCCGATCGGGAACACCTTCCCCGACTACTCGGATGCTATATTCGCAGGCGACAGCGCAATAATGGAAATATCCTCCTTCGACCATTCCGGTTACGATGCCCATCTGGCGGCGGAAGCCCTCGACTTCGACCTCAAGGACTTCCTGAAGACACCCAAGAACTACCTCGACAGAAACACCGCCCTCGCCTTCGGCGCAATGTGCTCCGCGATACAACACTCAGGGCTTGACCTCGAGGCGCTCGACAAGTCAAGGGTCGCACTGGCATGGGGCACCGATCTCGGGTCCGCAAACACAATGAACCTCTTCTATGCCGACATACAAACCAAGGGGCCGCGTTTCGGCAAACCAATATTGTTCCCCCATGCCTACTCGAACACGACCATAAGCCTGCTGTCAATAGAGTTCAAGATCAGCGGCCCGCACATAAACTTCGCCTCGGGAGCCTGCGCATCGTCACAGGCCATCGCATTCGCCGCGGAGCTTGTGGAAAACGGCGAGGCAGACATTGCAATCGCCGGAGGCTCGGAAGCCTTTGGCGAGACGGC
>JAFGFR010000158.1 GCA_016930955.1 Victivallales bacterium
AACCAATATTTGGGAATTGTTGGAAAGCTTGCGGTCGTATCCATCATAATAGCCGATCGGTACAACAATGATTTTTGCTTTGTTGAAGGTTTTGTAGCTAAGCCCATATCCGATCGATTCTCCTTTTTTTAGTTGTTTGACCTGAGCCACTTTCGTGTGCCAGCTCAGAACGGGTTTCAGTTTGATCTGTTTCTTGTTCTTTTCAAGGAAGAGTGCATGGGTCTGCCGTGAGGGCCAGTAGCCGTAGGCGGAGATCCCGATTCGGGCTATGTCGAAATGAGTCTCGGGGAAAAGTAATGTCGAAGCCGAACTGGAAAAATGCCGGCATACCGGGGTCGGGCCGAAATGCAGCAGAACCGAATGAAAGAGTTCGAGTTGCCTCCTGGCAAAAGCGGGATCCGTTGTGTCCTCGATATTGGCAAAGTGGGAGTAGATGCCCCTGATCTCAATCCTGCGCCGGTCCAGGTTCCTGTACAAAGCGATTGCCCTAACAGGATTGATGCCAAGACGGTTGGTCCCCGTTTCAATCTTCAAATGAACCGGAACTTTGCGTTTTAACTGGGCGGCAATTCGCATTAGCAGGCGAAACTGTTCTTCGGAAGGGACAACCGTCTCAAAGCCCCTGCGAACCAGTTCTTTCAACTCCTCCTTATCGGTCCATCCCAGGACCAGAATCGGCTTCTTTTTCTGCAGCGCATGGACGGCCAGGGCTTCATCCAGAGAGTCCACGGCATACTGGCCAATGGCTGGGGATGTCCGAGTGGCCTCGATAACCTCCCGCAAGCCGTGCCCATAGGCATTGGCTTTGACTACGAACATGACCGGGCGTTGACTGATGCCCCTGAACAGCTGCAAATTGTGAAGCAGGTTTGACGCGTGGATATGGATGCGGGTTTTCATTAGCCATCCCTCAAATCGGGCTTTTGTTCGCTCATGCAAATTTTCCTGCTGGCTTTGCTTTGCTTCCTTTGTTTTGGATATTTTATAACAAATATTAAATAGATGAAATGAGATACATGATGTTGAAAATATATATATTATAAGTTATCGTCATTAAAGGGGAAAAATATGACGAAAAAACTTGCATGGATGATTTGTTTGTTATTGTTGACGCAGGTTGCTTTTTCCCAGGCTCTCTCGCGGAACAATTACCTGCCGCGCGTCGAAAGGCAATCGTCCCAGGTCATCATCAAGATCGCTCCTCCGGCCGGAAAAGGGTCATATTTCATTCATTACCGCACCGAGGGGATGAAAGGCTTCCAGGTGCGGAAGATGCAGGCCGACCCGAATGGCGTCTACTTTCATCGCCTGGCGACCGAAACCCTGTACGGCCGAAACATCGAGTATTTCGTGGTTGAGCAAAGAATCGACGGAACGTCTTCTGTTTCACTCACCCACGTGGTGACCGATTTCACCTGCAAGAAGTCTCCCGAGATCTTTTTCCAGGACGGCGCGCCGACGGCGTCCACGGCACGCAAACGTGAGGCCCTGCTCAACGTAAACGCATCACTCTCGACCTCAACAAAGTTATCCGAGGAGAACGACAGCGGGTATTTCCAGCAAAACTATACGGCGAATGGCAACCTGCGGCTATACAAGAACATCGTGGACGAGGAATACCAGTTCGATTTCGACACCAATTTTACCCACATTGACCCACGCAATGAAGCGATCGAGAAGAGGATCAATCTGTCCAGCATGATGATCCGCTTCAAAAAGGGGGGCATGCAGTTCGAGGCCGGCGATGTTTCCGTGAACGAGACTGAGTTCACCACCTCCTATCTGAGCCGCCGGGGACTACGCTTCGAATACAGCGGCAAGGGGATATATGTGAACTCTTTTTATACCAACTCCCAGCAGAAAACGGGCTTCGACGGCTACGGCATTCCCGCATCCAATGCCGGCATTTTCGGAACCGTGGCCGGCTGGAGTCTAAAGAACACCTTGAAGATTCGCGGATTATTCATGACCGGAAAAGACAACCTGGACAGCAAGACTGTGTCCTATAATCAGAACCCCTACCGCCAGGGGGACATGTTATCGCTGTGGAGCGAACTGAACTTGCTCAAAAACAGCCTGCAGTTGGCTGGGGAGATTTCCTCCAGCAAATTTGGTTCGGCCCAGGCAGAGGAGGAGATGAAAAAAGAAAGCGACACGGCATGGAAGGCCGGGCTGAAATATAACAAGGGCATCCTCTCTGTTGCCGCGGACTACGAGGAAATCGGCAACCACTTCAATTCGATCGCCAACCTGTTCCTGCAGAACGACCGTGAGGGCCTGAGCAGCAACCTGGGATTGAACATCAAGACATTCTCTTGGAATGTCTCCTATATCAACAAGAAGAACTACATGCACAGCCTAATCCAGGACATGCTCCACCAAAAGCGGATTGGCACCACGTTTAACTGGGGGGTCGGCACCCATTTCCGCATCGGCGCCGACCTTTCGCGCGACAATCTGGACTACGATTCCTCGACCGGCCTGCAGACATCATCTTCAGACATGGACACCAACAGCTACAGTGCCTCGCTCGGCTACATGGCCGGATCCACAAGCATCAATCTTAACGTGGGTAAGACTGAGTCGGTTAATTTCACCTCCAACATCAACGCTTCGCTGACCTTGAATCTGCGCTTCGGGAAGTTCATGACCCTCAACCCATCCCTGGGCTACCAGGAAAATGAAACACTGAGCGACGGCAGCAAGTCGACCATTTACAACGCTTATATCAATTCCGAGATCACGTTTATCCCCGAATATCTCACCCTGACCCTGTCGGCCTCCTATATGAACAACGAGAGCCCGTTTGGCACCAGCTACAATTGGACGGCTGGCTGCAATTTGAATCTCTTCGCGGCCAAGATGTTCAAGAACAAAATCCGCCCTTCCCTTTCCCTCAAGTCGGCTTTCCAGGGCGCCAAGTACGGAGGCGTGAAATCGGATTCGTCCATCTTTCATCTCCAGGCCGACATCGCTTTCTAGGAGACACCCATGAAAAAAGCTTTTTTGCTTACCCTGATCACAATCGGCCTGATGACGACCCTTTTGGCGACCATTACCACAATTCCAGCAAGCAGCACCGTGAATGTGGGTGAAAACATAGGATTTCAAACGAATTGTTCGGATTATTACACAATGGATACCTGGTATTGGGGAGACGGGCAAACATATACATGCCAGTCGGATTACCCCTATTCCCACGTCATTTACCACCAATATAGAAACCCCGGGAACTATTCGGTGCACGTGCATCGTTCAGGTGCTCCCGCATGTCCAGTAGATGAGTACAAAAACGTTACCATCCTGGAGAACCGTATTATCAGCGCTTCCATTGCCACGCCCATTACTGGCCAGTCTGTGACCTACACGGCATCCGGGTTCAACACCCCGACCAACATCACATGGAGCATGGGTGACGGAACGATCTACGCGAACATGAAAAGAATCATCTCCCACGTGTATTCCCGTCCTGGGACCTATACCATCCGCGCCTACGACTGGAACGGCGACACGACGACCACACCCGTGAAGCTTTCAATAACGGTAGTAGAACCGGTGCGGGCAATCATTTATTCTCCTGCGACACCGCGGGTGGATCAAGAGGTCGCCATCCAGGCCGTTAATTTCCAGTCAGGCACTATCGATTGGAATTTCGGCGACGGGACACCTCCGCAAACCTACTCGGCGATGGTCAGCCACCGCTACCAGAACCCCGGGAGCTTCACGATAACGGCCAAGGAACACGGCATGAACGTGACGGCGGTGACCAAGATAATTTCCATCTTACCCGAGAACCGTTCCCTGGTATCGTCCACGCCGGAAGCAAGGATCGGTGAGCCGGTGACATTCACGGCGGTCAATTTCCGAGGCCCTCAGGTACTATGGGATTTCGGCGACGGCACCGTAGCCTCCGGACCGGGCACCATCGCCCGTTTCGGCAGAACCGCCGGCATTTCCGGGCCAGTCACCATGATCCACACCTACGAGCTCCCCGGCAGCTACATTGTAACCGCCCGCGACGAGAACGGGGTCAGCGAGAAAAAGTTCCAGGTCGGCATCCGCATCATCGGCATCAACGACCAGGTGAACCTGGAGATCGCCGAGATCACCCTGGACAACGGCAAGTA
>JAFGFR010000159.1 GCA_016930955.1 Victivallales bacterium
CATGCTCTTCCCCTCGAGGCCACAAACGCATGGAATATGCCTGTGACGCAGCCGTGAGGCGAGTGCGAAGTTCGCAAGTTTGGCGGCATCCCCTAAGGAAACGATGAATATTTCCGGAGTTTTCTGCCCGGGAGCCGGGATGCCGAGAGAATTCTGACAAAGCATTATCCGCTCGACCCCGAGGGCAAACCCCACACCATGAATCGGCTTGCCGGTGTTGGGAAGCGTGATCTCGTAGCGTCCGCCACCGGCAACGGAATCCTGGGCTCCAAGACCAGAATGGGTCACCTCGAATACTGTGTGCGCATAGTAGTCCAGACCCCTGACTAGCCTCGGCTCAATCCGGTATTCAACAGACAAAGTGTCGAGATGCCCACAGACTTGGGCGAAAAAATCACGGGTCTCGCTGGAGAAACAGCCCGAAATGTCCGGAAGCCCGGCCACAACCTCACGACAGCCCGGCCGCTTGCAGTCAACGACACGCCAGACATTGCGTGAAACCCTCTCCCGGCAGTCCTCGCACAGATCCGAGACTCGCTTGACAAAAAAATCACTCAGAAAAATCTCTGCCTTTTCCCTGTCCTCAAGAGAACCGCGGGTGTTGACAAGCAGAGTGGAATCAACTATCCCCACTTCCTCTAAAAAATGCATCAACATGGCCACAGACTCGGCATCAGCCGCCGCAGAAACTGTTCCGGCATTCTCAACCCCGACCTGGTGGAACTGCCTTCTCCTCCCGGCAGCAGGCTTCTCGCCGCGGAACATCGGGCCGAAGTAGAAGACACGCTGAGAAACACCTGCGGCAAGATCCGTCCCGGAAGTCAATGCCCGGACAACACCGGCCGTCCCCTCGGGACGCAAAGTCAAACTCCTGCCTCCCTTGTCCTCAAACGTGTACATCTCCTTCCTTACAACATCAGTCTCAGAGCCTATGCCACGCTGGAAAAGTTCGGTGAACTCGAAAATCGGAGTCCTGATCTCCGAGTAGCCGTACAGGGGAAATATCCTGGAGGCCGCATCCTCTATCTGCCGCCAGCGGGGGATCTCATCGGGGAATATGTCGGAAACCCCCGGAGGGGCTAGGATACTAGCCATATCTCAAGCTCCGACGGCCGGCAGCCTCGACAAAGAGAAAAAACATTTGGAGACGCAAAGGAGAATCACTTGACCTTGGACGGCTTTATCTTCTCGACCTTTTCCTTCATCAACTTTCCAGGCCTGAACTTGACGACGACACGTTCGGGTATCACCACCTCGTTCAGGGGCCTCTTCGGGTTGCGCCCTTTGCGGCTCTTCCTGACCTTGCACTCGAATACCCCGAAATTCCTCAGCTCGACAGTCCTGGTGGCAGCAAGCTCCGCGGATATGTAGTCCAGGGTTTTCTGGATCACGGAGGCGACTCCACTCTGTGTGATGCCCGTTTCTTTCGCGATCCGCACGACGATGTCTCTTTTGGTCATTTCTTTGACTCCTTTCCCTATCCTCTGTAAATAATATTGAACTTCCCGATTCAACCCCCACGCCCACAAAAAACCCCCCTGCATCATGACTCGATCACAAGCTCTTCAGACGGCCTAGACTCTACGGTCCAAAAGACGCAAAACAACTTGATTATACCACAACCAGCGACTTAAGGCAAGCGGGGAAAAGAATAATGAAGCTAATTTTTTTGGGATTCAGGTCATGACGGGTGTTTTTTGAGCTTTTGCGAGCGCAGGCGCGGCGGACGGTGCCTGCGCTCCAAACACGGTTCACGCGGAGTTCTGAAACTGGCTCCTTAGTCCTTGTATTGCCTGAACCAGTCCATCACATCTTCGAATGACTTGGGCTTGTACTTGTCGAAGGCGGCCTCGTCTACGAAGACGTAGTCGAAAACGGTTTGCTGTTGTGCCTGATTGATGTCTTCGCACCATTGGCGAAGGCGCGCCATCTTGAGCGGGACATCAAGGTCCTGCTGACCCTTGGTCTCGACGATGACGGTCTGTTTCTCCGATACCTTGACGATGAAGTCGGGGTAATAGTTGGAGATGTCGCCAGCGGCGTTCACGTAATCCAGCTTGAAGTGTACGGCCAGGTAGTTCTTGGCATATGACTGGATGTCCGGGCAATCCTCAAGGAACCCGGCGAAGCGGAGCTCCAGGGAGCTGTCGCCGATAATGCGGTTGAAGACGCTTTTCTTCGGGACCAGATAGCCTTGTTCCTTTGCGACGAAGGGCCGGGTCTGCCGGAGCTTGATGGTATCTCGGATCTCGGCGTTGCCTTTGTCTTGGACGGTCAGGTCATTGATTGCCTTCTTGAAGGATTCGAGAAGCATTTTGGAGGTGGTCATCTCGGACAGGTTGCGCAGGGTGTTGGGGCTCTCGAGTTCGACCTGCCGGTCAAACAGTTCATCCTGTACAAAGGCTTTGACTTTGCCATAGAGGACATCGTAGCCGCTGACCAAACGCAGATCCCTCATGATGGCCTGGGCGAAGTAGCCAATTACGCTTCGATAATCGGCCACGCCTGCCGTGTCGAGGATCGTGGTATGGGTGACTTCGCCGGTGGTGATGTCCTTGAAGACGATCTCCCTCTGCTCTGCCTCGCTGAATTCCAGGTAGGGCACGCGCTGGTGCCCCAGAGCGGCGACATTCAGGCCGTTTAGGTTCTTGTATTCCCGGTAGACCCGGGGCGTGAGGATGGGAATCTCGATATCCAGCGCGGCGATATCTTTCTTCTCGTTCCCGTTGTCAACTTCCACGATCAAAGGGGTTTTGGGCTTGGTCCCGGCTCCCATGGCCTTGCGCTCAAGGACAACGCCTTCTGCCTGGATAGATTCGACAAACTCCATAAAGGCATTCGTGCCGACAACGCTGACATATTCCTCCGTGCCGTCCGGGTACATCTTGCGGAGTCCGCGGCCGAGCGTCTGTTCCGGGAGAATGTTGCTCTTGGATGAATAGGCGCGGAGGCCGACGATTGTGGTCACGTTGCGAACGTCCCAGCCTTCCTTGAGCATCATGACGGAAATGATGGCCTTGAAGGGGCTGCCTGCGTCGTCAATCTCATTGGCCTGTTGGCGGAGGATGTCCAGTTCGTCCTTGGCCTTGCCGGATTGCGCCTCGGAAATCTCACCGTTGTTCTTGGTGTGGATGACGAGAGTAGAGCCCTTCAGGTCGGGATAGTGGTCTCCCAGATACTCGGCGACATCATCGCAGTTGCGTGTGTCGTCGGTCATGACGAACAGGATAGCCTTCTTGCCGAGCTTCCTGTGTTCGTCATACGCCTTGCGCCACTCGACAACGCCGAGATCAATGTAGTCGGCATATTTCTCGGTGTATTTCGCGCTCTGACGTTCGCTCAGCTTGGCGCGGCTGGGGGCATCCGGCAGAACAGGGTGCTTGACCACGTTCTGCGAGATGGCCTCTACCAGGGGGTAATCGGCAACGGTCTGCACGAAGATAGCGCCGTTGTTGTGTTTCGGGGTGGCGGTGACATCTATCTGGAGCGAGAGGGCGGTATCCTTCTGCTTGAGGCGGTTGTGGATGTCTTCAATGGATTTGAACCATGCCATGCGCGGGTCGTGGATATGATGGGCCTCGTCATTCAGGACCATCAGCTCGTTGATGTCGCGGACGATCATGCCGAGGTCCACCTTGGAATCCGTCGTTGCGCCGCTGGGCCGCTTGCCAAGGAAATAATCCATGGTGTTCTCGTCGTCCGGGGAAGGCGGGATATCGTCGCCGGTATAGACACGGTGGATGTTGGTCAGGAAGATATTGCCGGTTGGCCGGGTGACATTGACCTCGTCCTGCTTATGCAGGGTGAGCTGGAAATCATCGCGCCAGTTGCGCCCGTCCACGCCGTTGTCGGGAAGCACTGGATCGTCAAAGAATATCCGGAGCCCTTGGAAGTCTCTGTATACGCGGTCCAGCACAATGATGTTGGGGGTGATGACGAGGAAGTTCCGGGCCAGTTGGGAATCCGGCTCGTAGAGCTTGTGGAAGAAGCTCCACGCCAGCGCCAGGCTCAGCACCTTGGTCTTGCCGCTGCCCGTCGCCATCTTGACCACGAAACGCCGCCATGTCTCGTCGAACTTGTCGCCCGACACCAGGCCGCTTGAGTCGAAGCGCATCATATCGTACTTGTCCTGGACGCCGACCACGTCGTACAGGTAAATGATCGTCTCGATGGCCTCGCGTTGCGCGAAGTAATACTGGAACCGGCCGGAGATATTGCCCAAGCCCGGCAGCAGGTGCGGCTCCAGAAACCACCAGTTGAGCAGGCTCCTGCTGGTGTCGGACGCGCCGGCATAGCCGCCGTCCCTGAACTCCTTCACCTTCTTGCGCAGTTGCG
>JAFGFR010000160.1 GCA_016930955.1 Victivallales bacterium
CCCCTGCACAGCTGGAATGATAACCTTCTTCCCCACATAGAAAATTCCAGCAAACGACTGGAATTATCTTACGACAACTGGAACCTCGTGGCAACATTCTCCGAACTCTCCGGCTCTCCCCCTCCCCGACTCTCCGATTCTTACCTGCATGGCGAGGATCTCTCCGGCTCCCTCCAGAACGCTGGAGGTGTCGGCGGCCTCCTGGCCGTGTCCGACTTGTCCGATCCGTCCGACCCGTCCTACCACCTCCCCGCATACGACGGCAACGGCAACATAATGGCTTACGTCGATGCATCCACGGGCGCGAAAGCTGCGGAATACGAATACTCCCCCTCCGGTGTAGGGAAACATCGAGTTCCCGCTGAGGGCAGGCAGTGGATATTATTGGAAAACCGTTGAAAGTTTTGTTTTATTTCTGGATGAGTATGATGCATACGGCAAGTGCAGGTGTGTCAATATAAAAGGAGGATGTTATGAGGGCGATTGTGTTTTTTGTGTTGGTTTCGCTGGTGTTCCCGTTGTCGAGCTTTGCACAGGACAACGACAGGGCGGGGATGGAGGCGATGAGCCTGATGGGTAAGGGGAAGACAGCCGAGGCGATGAAGATATTCGAGGATCTTGCAGCCAAGGGGGAGGCTAAAGCGATGGTTCAGATAGGCATCTGCCACTACGAGGGCATTGGCGCGGAAAAGGACTTCACGAAGGCCATGGACTGGTTTCTGAAGGCATTTGAGAAAGAAGATGCCGATGCGTTTGTCAATCTTGGTGTGATGCATTTGAAGGGTCAGTCCGTGCCGGTCAACAAGAAGATTGCGTACTGCATATTTTTGATGACTCACATGTGCGGGCTGGGGAGCGAGTCCACTCAAATGAGATCCAATCGCCTGCTGAGAGGACTTGTCGAGGAGCTGAGCGTGGAAGATATCAAGGATTGCCTGTCGAACTACACATTGAACTACATGACGGGGTATCTCAAGGCAAGGGGGAATATTGACGGGATACCCGATGAGTTCAGGCCATCGGAGAATAACCCGGCGCTCAAAGACCTGAATTGGTGGATGGATGGCGAGCTTGACGGTATATTGGGAGAGCCGACGGCGGAGGAGAAGGAGGCGAGAGAGAAAAGAGCACGGCAGATCGAGGCGGAAATGGAAGTGATCAGGCATAAGTTGATTTGCCAGTTCAGATTCCCTGCGAATCCCACAGAGTTATTCAAAGGTTACAGCTTTATCACTGACGGCGGCATGGGCTCGGGTCCGATAAAGGAGAACATGATCCGTGAGGAAGGGGAATATTTCATTTGCGAGTATTCGACGGACATCTACACAGAAGGGCACAGATATATTTCGCTTGATGAGGCCAGCGATGTCTCGCTGGCGTACAAGATTGAGCATCCATCACGTCCTTCGAAGGCGGACTGGAGCGAATGGCGCAAACCTGATTTCCTGTTGAGTGACAGCTCTGGGAAATTCAGGCTGCTGCATGGTCGCGAGCCTGACGGCCGATTTGAAGGGAACCGGCCGGGCATTCCTGAGATGCGCTTCAAGGTGTCAAAGGATTGAATCTTGCTGACCCGAGAGATTGAACGTGTAAGATGAGAGGAATGCAGGAAAAGACAAAAAATGGGATGTAGACCTGATTGGAGAGTGTTTGACTTTTTAGTATTTGTATGCCACATTACAGTCATGAGCCAGTTTCAAAACCCCGTTGATTTTCCGGGCTCCGGTTTTGCTTGCCGCCAGACATCGTAATGCATTCTCGTGATCTGTTCTCGTCGCCGCCATACACCTCCGTCCACACTCTCCGTGGCCAATTCGGACTCGGGATCGGGTTTCCAGATCGATGCTGTGCCAGAAGGGGTCAATCGAGCATGATCCTGGATATATTCTTTATGCTGTCTGGGTGTGTGTTGACGGCCTCGTTGGCGTATTTGAGCGCGTCCTCGTACTGTCCGAACCAGTCGCACAGCACAGCCAGTCCGAGGTATTCGTTTGCGGCGCCTTGCATCTGCTCCTCTCTGGAGACCTGTCCTGCACCCGACACGGCCAGTCGCCGTTTTGCGAAGTACTCTATGAATGCAGGATATTGCCGGAAGGACAAATCCTCCCACTTGTATGACTCACCTTTTTTACTTTTCTGTGATCTTTTCAAACGCAGCACATTGACGTTTGCCATATAGACCACCCCGTTCCGCTTTCCCCTTTTGGTTATCAGGCCGTTTGGGAAAGGTGTGCGCTCCATCACAAGTATCATGTGGTGCTTGAGCCCCTTTATGATCGAGTAACGTAGTTTTTCGCCTTCCCGGAGGTTCTCCGGAAGGCTTGAGAGGTATTGCTCAAATGCCTTGTCGTCGAAATCGAGCGAAATCGGCTTGGGTCTTCCCGCGTATCTCTCCGAACGCCCCTCCTTGAACTCATCGGGTAGAACAGTTGTGATGTCTTTGAAATCTTCCCGTCTCTTTCCGCCATCCCCGGCCTTGAGGCTCCTTGCCAGCAACAAGGGCTCCCCCGAGACGCATGCATCGGCCTTGAATCCGCTGTCGCACCACTTCCGCCATTTTTCGACGCTCTGCTTCCACTGTGCGACCTCGGGATTTTTCGAGAGCAGCGTGAAATTCGCCTCGAAGTTGTCGATGCAGAAATAAAGCTTCTGCTTGTCAGGCTTCTCGGAATCGGAAAGCGACCTTGCGAAAACCGCAACGGTGCCAAGTGCCCAGTTCACGGCGCTTCCGGAGATTGTCTCGGCCATCAAGGCAGGCTCCATCGGCGTCCCGGACAGATAATCCAGAATCACATGAAACGGATCGTCCTTCGATGCGATAGCAGCCTTGGCTGCCATGGCACTCTTTTTTGCCTTCTCCGGCTCGTTCTGCAGATAAAGGGAGATTATGGCGTTTATGGTTGCGGCGTGTTTGTCCGAGTCGTCCTGCTGCTCTTTTGGCATGGCAGGTCGGTTCGCGGCAATCAGAGGCTCGAGATCCTCTGCCTCTCCCCTCCCGGCCTGGATGTATCCGTGCCACTTCGGCAGACGTTTGTCCCACACTAGAGCCCAGCTGTCGAGTGGCAGGCGTGCGATCGCGTCCTTGTAGCCCTGAGTGACGGAGTAAAGCTCCCGGATACCTTTTTTCGAACGCACGCCATCAAGATACCGGGCCACCGAGGCGACTGCCCTCCAGTCGTCCGGCGCGGAGGATGCCTTCACGACCAAATCCTTCTCCTTGACCTTCCCGGCAAGAAAACCTATTATCGCCGCAGAGGGTGTTGAATCGAACTCTTCCGGGAACAGATCGAGCAGCCCCGCGCAGCGCTCTGCCGCGTCGTCATTCCCCTCCAGGGTGTAGCCCAGGGCAAGCAGCACATAGACCTTCTGCATCGTCTGGTCGTCAATATCATCTGCAAACAGCTCACCGCTCCTGCTGATCAATCCGGAAACGTCCCCCTTAGCAGCTGAATCAAGCGCAGCCTTCAAGGGAGCATCAGCATCCGCACAGATCACCCTCGGCATACAAAAAAACATTGTCAGAAAACAGATATAAAAGTGAAACAATCTCATCTGCCAGAACCTCTTCATTTTAATTTTTAACCTCCAGCATCCGCGAAGCCGGCTCAAACATCTCAATATATACTACAAAGCGGAAATGTCAATAGCTGTTTTGACGTTTTTAATGATTTTAGCGAAATCCCCCGAGTCAGTGCTTCGATTCCATCATCTCCGTCAAACTCCAGAGCCAGGCAAGAATGCGTGATTGAATTATCCCTGATACGTGATAGTCTAATTGTGTGAATGTGAGCGTAAACCACAAATTGGACATGGGTGAGATTCCGGCCGAGATGTTCGCAGATGCGGAGGTTTCCGACATGCTGCGAATCCCCGCATCGAAGCATGAGCGTGAGATAATCCGTGCCATTGTGCGTGGGCATCTTGCGGGACATGCCTATACCCCGCCTCTCACCATGGAGGAGATATCCTCAGTCGCGGAAAATATCCTGCTTGACTCGCAAATTGACGCGAGATATCTGGGTTTTGTTTCTGTCCTGGTGAGCAACGAGCTTTGGATTCCGACCGTCTCTTCAGTCCCTTTCGAGAGGCGTGTGCTTATGCTCCCCCAGTGTCTTCGATCGAGCGAGGGATGTCCTGGGGAGATGGATGAATACGGGCTGTTGTGCGAGCAATGCGGCAGATGCGCCATAGGCAGGATGCAGGAAGAGGCCGAGAAGCTGGGCTATGTCGTGCTGGTCGCCGAGGGCACCACGGTGGTCACCAAGCTCATAGACAGCGGCAAGATTGATGCTGTCGTGGGAGTCAGCTGTCTTTCGGTACTGGAGAAGACTTTCGAGCATATGTCTTTTGGCGCGGTGCCGGGGATCGCCATCCCCTTGATCTCCGACGGCTGCCGTGACACCTCGGTCGACGAGGACTGGGTGCTGGAATATGTAAGGCTGAAGTCCGGCATGGAAGATGCTCAGGTTTTTCTTGACATCTCAAGCCTTTACGATGAGGTTAAGAGCTGGTTCACATACGATGCCTTAACAAAGGATTTCGGTGTAGGGGAGGAGGTGTCTGAGCGCATGGCCGTGGGTTGCCTCGCAGGATCCGGCAAGCGCTGGAGGCCCTTCCTCGCTGCCGGGGTGTTTGCCTCGCTGGACGATGCCGGCTCTGGGCTCGGGGCCGTGCGTAAGGTGGCTCTAGCCGTGGAGTGCTTCCATAAGGCATCGCTCATCCATGACGACATCGAGGACGGCGACATCCTCCGGGACGGGGCGGAGTCATTGCATGCACTTCACGGTGTACCCGTTGCGCTTAATATTGGCGATTTGCTTATCGGCGAAGGGTACCGGATGATAGGGGAAAGCAGTGCAAACCCGGCGGTCATGGCGAGGATGCTTCAAGTCGCCTCCGAAGGGCACAGGACGCTCTGCCTGGGGCAAGGCGAGGAGCTTTTCCTGCGAAGGCGGGGGAAGGGTGTCGGCAGCGCAAAGCAGATTGAGATATTCAAGTTGAAGACCTCGCCGGCGTTCGGCGTGGCTCTGCAGCTCGGCGCGCTTTGCCAGGGCGCGACGGATGATGTCTGCGATGCTCTGAGATGCTTCAGCGACTTTCTTGGCATAGCTTACCAGATCAAGGACGATCTGGACGACTACTCGCTGTCTCTGGAGGAGCGCGACCCGTCGTTGCTCCATTGCTCTCTGCTCCCGGAACTCGCCTTCGAGGCTGCTGCAGGAAGGAAAGCGAGATCCACAGACACAACGCTCGGAAGTGATGCAAGCATCCTCAGTCTGATTGCCGAGATGCGTGCCGATGAGAAGGCCAGGATGCTTTGCGAGCATCACAAGAACCAGGCCTTGCGCAGCCTTTCGTCATTGCGGAACACCCGGCTGAAATCCTTTCTGCAAAGGGTCGTGGGGAAGATACTCGGTGAGACGAAGATATGAGGTCTGTCCCTGACATGCTCGAAGTCGCATCTTCCGGCGTGGAGTGCCTGGATGATGAGGCCAGGCCGTCAATTGCGGAATTCGCGAGATCATGCCTGGGCTCAGATGGCGGCTACGTGGATAGGAATGGAATTAGCGATCTCTACTACACTATGTTCGGGATACAGCTATATTTGACCTTAAAAATCGCCCCGCCAGCCAGATCGACAAAGCAATATATCGAGTCTTTCACCCCGGAGGACACCGAGGATTTAGTGCATCTTGCCGCGCTGGCGCGCTGCAGATCGTTGCTGGATATTCGTGGGGAAATGGACAAGATGATCCTGGACAAGATCGAGTCCTTCAGGAGCCACGACGGCGGCTACAGCCATGTCGCCGCCGATGCCTCCTCCGGGACAGTCTACGGGGCATATCTTGCGAGTCTCGCATACAGGGCACTCCATTCCTGCTTCCCTCCCCTATCTGAAAGGATGACGGACAGCGTGGCCGGCCTGATGATGCCTGACGGAAGTTTCTCGAATGACTTGGAAGCCCCTTCAGGGGGCACATCGAGCACAGCGGCCGCCGCGGTCTTGCTTTATTCTGCCGGCATGCCGGAATGTCGATGCGCAACTGAAGTGTTGATTTCTCGGGAGCTTCCCTACGGTGGGTTCTCACATTCTGCCGGAACCACGTCCGCCGACCTGCTCTCCACGGCCACCGCACTATATGCGCTCAAAGTCATCTGCGGCAAGGAACCCCGGCACCTCCAGGCCCACATAGGTTTCCTTCAGTCCTTGTGGAATGAGAATGGAGGATTCTCAGGGCATCTGCTCGACCACGAAAGCGACTGCGAATACTCGTTCTACGCCATACTCGCTCTCGGCGCGATAAAAAAAAAGCTCTAGTGAAAAATCAATAGGTTGGATTGAGGTTGAACAGCCACAGATGATGGTGCTTATTTTTCGAAGAACACGAGACCGTTTTGTGCGATTGAGTCCACGTGTATTCTGATGGGTTGGAGTGTTGAGTTTATTTCGGGTTGCAGAACGATGATCGAGTCGATCCATTCCTGGGCATCGGGTATGATCTTGAGCAAAGAGTTAGTGGACGGGGAGAAGATTGCTGAATTGAGGAAATTGTTTCCTGCATTTTGCGGAATGGCCATGTACAGGATGTTCATCTCGACGAGGTCATTGAAGAAGTGTGTACCCAGGGAGAGGTCTGGGACCAGGCCGGAATGCATCGCTGCGATCTCGCATATGACGGAAATTTTCCTTATCTGCCTGAAGGAGACGGGAATGCCGAGCTGTGGCATGGTGCTTCCCCATCTTCCCGGGCCGACGAGCATTATGGACGAATTGTCGGGGAAAGCATCGGTGAGCAGTCCGATCTGCTGTGCGATCAGGTATTTTTGCGAGGTGTTCATTTGTGAGTACTTTTCCGGCGGGATAAATATGATTGCGTCTAGTGTTTTAGACAGGCTCTGGCCGATGAAGGGGCCGGAGGATCTGATGATGAGCCTGTCCTCGGGGATGTGTTCCTGGGTGGCGTATCCGGAGGAGGCCTTCACTACCTGAAATGGGCGGCACTGGAGAAGGTTTATCCTGTAGGTGCCGTCACCGATGAAGTTCAGCGAGAACTCGATGTCCACCGGGTGGGAGTATGCGTTCTCCAGAGTCTTGAGCATGCGGCTGATGTCGCTGATGAAAGAGCTTGACGACAGGAAACGGTCGAAGGTGAGGGTGCTGGAGAAGACGTTTTGTATCCCGAGTTGTCTTGCCTGTTCCTCCTTGCCATCGTCTCGGGTGGCAAGCTCCTCCCATGGGACATTTTGAACGCGCGAGAACACATCCTCGATTGTCCACTGCGAGTGGGTGTTTTTTTGCAGGTCGAGCAGGTCTATCTTTCTTTGGCTGTATCTGCTTACGGAATCGAAGTTCCCCTCTGGGCGAAGCAACGGTGCGCTGATGGAGACAATTCGGGTGTAGTCGTCCCCGCCCCTGTCGACGGCATGGGTGCCGAGACCGAAAACCATCCTGACCACCCCTTCCTCAGGCTTTATCTTCTTGTTCCAGACAAATGGGTTGAAAGAGTATGCCACGCCGGCGAGGTGCGGCAGATAGATATCTCCGTATGCCTCGCCGGAGACCCTCTGGACCAGAAGGGCCATCTGCTCGTCCTTGTCGAGCAGTCCCCTGTGCTCGCGATACGACAGCGCATCCGGGCTCATGGTGCTGGAGTAGACCTGTTTGACGGCGTTGATGAAGTTTTCCAGGCGTTCCTCCGGGGTGCCCTGGTTGGCGCAGAACACGCTCTCGTACTTCCCTGAGAATGCATTTCCGTAGGAGTCCTCGAGGAGGCTGCTTGAACGGACAATCAGCGGTGCCTGGCCGAAATAGTTCAGCATCTCCCTGAACTGCTCGATCAGGTAGTCCCTGAAGCCCCCCTTGCGTATCTTGTCGGCAATGGCAGCAGCCTTCCCAAGGTCCAGCGCGCCCTTTATCAGCGACCTTCTGTCCCACCAGCAGTCGTTGTCGATCAGGTAGGTGTAGAAGACATCCGA
>JAFGFR010000161.1 GCA_016930955.1 Victivallales bacterium
AGTGGTATCGAGGCATCCCATCCGGAACACCGCTCGGAACCCGAGATACCAGGGAAATCCGGCATAAGTGACGGGTCTGCGGCAAGCCCCTCCATCGGCACCGTCCCGACGACACGGAATAACCGCGACTTTTCATCAAGTGTCCTAAGAGGTCCAGGGATGTAGTACCTCAACTCGACAATATCCCCGACATGTGCATCGGTATCTTCGGCAAGCCACCGGTTTATGATTATCGAGCCAATTTCAAAACTCCGCGCAAACCGCGTTTGAAGCGCAGGCGTGGCAGACGGTGAGGCCACGGGTTGTTTTGAAACTGGCTCTATCCCCTGGACATCTCCGTCACTCTTGATGCTGTCTTCGCACGAACCTAAAAGCTCGCGGAAATCCCCGTCACCGACCCCGGCCACAAAGGAATAGGGCGTGGCGTTCTTGTGTCCACCTCCAGTCATGTTGGCGAGGCGGATGCTGTTGACGAAGTACGTCATGATCCCCTCTGCTCCAGGTATATCCAAAGCTTTTTCCGCGATCCTGTCGGGAATGAAAATCCTCGACGACTTCAGATTTGACGAGCCGTCGGGTTTCTTCTCGATCTCGAGCCCCGAATCGGAAGGGTGCCAGACGGTTTCGAGAATCTTGTCCGGCGATACTGCCACGGGACCACAAGCGGCAAGCAGCACGTTGGCCTTCCCTCCTATCCCGGCTCGCCGGGACAACCAGTCAAGACATACAAAAACATTCGATGCCGCCGTCTGCGAATTTCGCAGACTGAAGTCCCCGGGAAACCCTTCCGGGGCGATTGACTCAAGCCTTACCCTGACCGAAAGCAAAGACTCCTTCCTCCCAAGCAGAGGAAGATCGCCCGGCAACAACGAGGGCGGACGAAAACGCAAGATAAAATCATCACCAGACTTCAGGTCAAGCTGCGCAGCCAAGGCAGCGTTGACCACCGCACCGCCATCACAAGGCACTCGCCATCCAGCACCACCACCTTCTCCAACAGGGATCAAACCGCCGAAATTATCCCCAACTCCAATTATGCTGACATCCGTCGCACGCAACCTGCCGTCGGGAACAGCCGCACTTCCAGAAAACATCAGCAATGACTCCGCATGCAGCCCCACACCGCCGCCCACCTTGCCATCACCCTTGCCTCTCACCGAATCATTCATTCTCCCCGCGAGTCCGGCAGAAAAATACCCGCCATCAGCAACAAGCGCATGCGTCACTCCCCCAAGACGCCCCAGCGCAAGGCCAACCAGAGTATGCCTCACGGACTCACCCACCGACAAGGCACCCACTATTACCGCCGCAGATACCGACACCCCGGCCAGCACCCCCGCATCAACACGACGATAATACCTCAGATTGCACAGCAATAACCTAAACTTGCTCATAAAAAACATCATGTTACAATCAGGCTCTACCGCACTCGTGCACGGCGGAAGTCGGTGGGCGTCATCTTTGAATGTTTCTTGAAAAGCCTGCAGAAATAGTATGTGTTGCTGAAGCCGACGGCCTCCGCGATCTGGAAAACGGGTATATCCGTGGACTCGAGAAGTTCCTTTGCAGCATCAAGACGCCGGTTGATCAGATAATTGATCGGAGATTCACCGACTGTCTTGCGGAATAGATGCCTCAGGTAATCACGGTTCACAAAGATATGGTCGGTAAGCTCCTTCAGGTTGTGGGACTGGGCAAACCGGGTGTCGATATTTTTTTTCAGCGCGGCGACATGATAAGGCAGAACCTTGATCTTTTGTTCAGCTCTTCGTCCAAAGAGCCCTCTTATTTCAAGGACAAGCCAGGCTGCAAGCATGTCCAGTCTATCTGCTTTCAGTGGATTGGACTCGGACATCTCTTCCCGGATCTTCAAAAATGCGTCGGCGACATTTTGATTTGCCCGGAAGATCCCCGACGTCAATTTTTCTGCTCCGCAGCCGAGAACCCCGACACAAAGCTGGGAGCCGCTGGATTTCTGCAGATCATCGTGAGTCTGTCCTGGCTGATAAACTAGAAAGTCTCCTGACTTGTACCCGAGTCTGACCCCGTCCTGAGTGATGTTGCCTGAACAGCCGATGAAATAGACCAGCTCGATGCAACCATGGGAATGTTCGCGGCATGTGTGACGCCCCTCATGTGTGAACTCAACTGCAAAAAGGCATTTCGCGGAAGCCATTTTATCTCCGTTTAGTACAATACAAAAGCCCGAATCGTGCATTTTTTACGAGAACTGACGGCTTAATTTAACCTATGGATGAGGATTTTCCAGAAGAACTCAAGAATGGAACGTAATGCAATGAACATCAGAGAGCGAATCGAGACAGTGTTTGCAGGGGGAAAACCTGACGCCATGGTGTGGTTCGGAGACATGACCTACTGGCATGCCTCCCATGAGCAGACAGGTGATATCCCGGAGAAATGGCGCGGGTCGGAAGGCAGAAGCCGGATGCATCAGGAACTGGGCCTGGGTGAGTATGTGCCCGGTTGCTGTGCGTTTACAATGAAAGAGGGAGATGAAGTGCGGGTTACAAGCACCACCGACAGGGGGATAAGAGTTAGAGAGTGGCAGACTCCCGTTGGCGCTCTTGCAGAAAGATGGGAATATTGCCCGGACTCGTTCTCCTGGGGACACCTGGAGTTCCCGGTCAAGGAAGTCCATGACCTGGAAGTCGTGCGTTTCATATTCCGTCACCGGGCATATCAACCCTGCCACGATGTCGTCCGTAAACTCGACAAAGACATGGGCACCCACGGACTTCCTGTTGTCGCCACACATCCGACACCAATGGCTGATCTGTATAAAACATGGGTCGGGATCATGAACCTCAGCTACATGCTCATTGATGCCGAAGACGAGATAAGGGAAACATGCCAAGTGATGAATGAAGCACAGACTCCGATGTGGAGCATCACAGCTGAGTCTCCCTGCAACTACGTGATGCTCTGTGAAAATTTCACTGCTGAATCAATGGGAGGACTGTTCGATGATCATTTCCGTGATATTCTGACGGAGAAAACCGCGCTGCTTCACAATCATGGCAAAAAAGTCCTTTGCCATATAGACGGGACCCTCCGCGGCCTCGCGGAGAAACTGCCCGAAGTTGGGATTGACTGCCTTGATGCGGTAACCCCTGCACCGGTCGGAGACGTGCCCGTTTGCGAATTGCGCAAACTTGTCGGGCCTGACGCACTGATCCTCGGGGGGCTTCCAGGTGCGATGTTCGCACCACCTTTCGGTAGAGACGACATGGAAAAACATGTCATGGAAATCATCCGTTGCCACAAGGACAGCGGTAAATTCATGTTCGGCGTAGCCGACCAAGTTCCGCCCAACGGGGACATTGAACTTGTCAGGCTGATTACAGAACTGGTGGAAAAACATGGGAGAAATTGAAAATGAAATGTAAAGCGATTGTGTTCACTGCACCGGGAAAGGTTGGATTAAAAAACTTCAATCTTCCCGAATGCGGCGATAATGAAGTGCTCGCGGAAACCATCTATTCCTTTGTATCGCCAGGAACAGAGCTTCGCGTACTCAGCGGAGTCAGCGAGTCCAACGGCAGGTTCCCGCTCATTCCCGGCTATTCATGGGTCGGACGTATCATTCAGGTCGGAAGTGCTGTCAAAGGATGGAGCGAGGGGGAACTTGTAAGCGGACGCAACCCTATGCCGATACCGGGGATCACACAGCTGTGGGGAGGGCAGGCAAGCCACCACAGATGCCAGGTGACAGGCTATGATGCAGTCTTGAAACTGCCGGCGGGTGCGGATCCCTGGGACTACATTACGGTGGAGGTCGCCGCCATAAGCTGGCGCGGGGTAACCTGTGCATTTCCGGCGGCAGGAGAGACCGCGGTAGTCATCGGGCAGGGAATGATCGGTGCATTCAATGCAAAATGGCTGCTCTACCACGGGGCGAAAGTGATAGTTCTCGATCTTGAGGAAACACGACTTGAACGGGCCAGGCGCTGGGGTGTCGCGGCAGCCATCAAAGCCTCCGATTCGGATATCAAAGAACGCATAATGGCACTCTGTGACGGCGGTGCCGATATAGTCATCGAGTCGTCGGCAAGCAGGAGTGGAGCCGAACTTGCGACCCGGATTCTGCGGCAGCCGGTCTATCGCTCACTGAACAAAGGCTATCCTGTGGCCGCGATGCATTCTAACCCCCATTTGTGGCCGCGGCTCGTGTTCCAGGCGAATTACACACACATGATAGAATGTTCACCCTCGGGCAATGTCGGGGCCGAAGGCGTGATCATAATGAAGCCGGGAGACAGAACGGTGGAGGACAGGCTTGCCGTGATTGAAAGAGTCAGGACGAAATATCTGGATGTGAAGGACATCATAGAATCTGCGACCCCGGTCGGCAAGGCCGCGGAAAATTACAAAACCCTCAAAGAAAAACCCGGAATCATGAGCGCTCTCGCATTTAAATGGTAGAGCCAATTTCAAGACTACCCGTGGCCGCACCGTCTGCCGCGCCTGCGCTCACAGCGCGGTTCACACGGAGTTTTAAAAAATCCCCGGCATTAATGGAGATATAAGTGAGTATCAGAGCTGCAATTATAGGATGCGGTCCCGGAACCCCAGGAAAAGGAGGCGCACATTCCTTCGCTTACGCACACGGATACGCATACAAGGCATGCGACGGCATAGAACTGGTAGCTGCCGCCACGCGAACCGGGAAAAATCTTTCCGATTTCAAGAATGAATTCCCGGGAATCAAGGGTTATGCGGACTACCGTGAAATGCTCGAGAGAGAACACCCCGACATCGTGAGCATCTGCGCGTTTCCTCCCACCCGCATGGAGATGACAATGAAAGCGCTCGAATGCGGCGCGCACGGCGTTTATATCGAAAAACCCATGGCCATGAGCATGAAGGATGCCAGGACAATGCTCGCCGAGGCCGAAAAGAGGAATGCCAGACTGTTTGTCAATCATCAGCGCAGATACGGGAAACCTTTCCAGTGGCTCAGAGAAGCTGTTGTTGAAGAGAAAATCGGTGCACTTCTGGGAATCGATGTGATATTCCCCGGGAAATGCCTTCTCAACATGGGCACACACCTCACAGATGCCGCGCTCTTCTGTCTCGATGGACACAAACCCCTTCAAGTACTCGGGGCGGTTGACGCTTCCGATGCAGGAGATTTCCAGGGAACTCCGGTTGAAAAAGCCGTGTTCGCACTTGTCTCATGCGACACAGGCGTCAGGGTTACAATAGAGTTCGGTGCCATGCCATGTCTTGACAGACCCGCCATCAGGGCAAACGGAACCCATGGTTTCGCCGAACTTCATCTTGATGTCAAGGGAGAGATGAAAAGCATATTCCGTGCGCATTACAAAGGCGAGTCCGACATCACGAATCCGCCCACGAATGAACATTTCCACCACAGCGAGGATGCTACGCTTTACATGAAAAGAGCCGTCAGGGATATTCTCAAGGCATTGAATTCAACTTCCCGTACACTCATAGATGCAGAGGAGGGGATTAGAAGTCTCGAAATACTCCTGGCCATACACGAATCCGCAAAATCAGGAAAACTCATCACGCTCTCTTAGGAGCCAATTTCAAAACTCCGCGTCTTTCGTGGGGCAGGGTCGTCCCGCCCCTGCCATGCAGGAATGCCGGGGGCGGGACGACCCCGGCCCACGCGCAAGCCCCTGAACCCTGAACCGCGAACCGTGAACCGTGAACCGTGAACCGTGAACCGTGAACCGTGAACCGTGAACCGTTAACCGTGAACCGTTAACCGATACACATGGCCATTGAGGATCCGTCTTTATGTTTCCAGAGTTGCAATGCCGAGTTTTGGGATTAGGTTAGGCGGCTCGAAAGATGGAATCAAATATGAAGGCAACAGTCTGTGTGTGATCGTGGTTTTGATGGCAGGATAAGGGTTTGGGTTTTTTGGGCGATACTCGTCCTTGGAGCAGCCTCGATGGCTGCGGTCAGTTTCCGCGATGCCGAATGGACACGTTTTTTTATTGCACATGAGGTCGAGTGGTTCTCGGACTGGATGTGCGACTCGATTTTCGAGGGCGAGATGCTGGGCGGGGGGGATTTCTCTGTTTTCCTGATGATTTTCGCGGGGATAGTGTATGTGGCCGCTTATCTTGGTGCTCTTTACTCGCGTGGCCGGCTTTGCAAGCCAGCGTTTCTCAGGAGGCTGGTAGATAGGAACTCTGCGAAATTCGCAAGATTAGAGAGATGGTACCCGCAGGCGGCTTTCGTTCTGTTCGCCGGGCTGTTCAGTTCGGTTTATCTTGTCCAGTCCTTGAAATGGACGACCGGGAGGGCGCGCCCCAAGGTTGTCATAGAGAAAGGTATCGAGTTCTCCGAGTGGTACGAGTTCGGCCCGCACTTCGTTGGAGAAGGGTCTTTCAGGGGGAGTTTCCCCAGCGGACATACAGCCACGGCGTGCGTGCTGATGGCTTTGGGGTATGTGTTGCTTCTCGAGTGGAAAGGGAGGGGGGCAAGGGTGATTGGTTTACTTGTATGGGTTCTGGCGGCGGTGTTCTCTTTGTCAATGCTTCTCTCACGTTCGATGAACAGCGCGCATTGGATAAGCGACTCGACCTTCTCCTTCTTCGTGTCTTGGCTGATAATCCATGTCACATATTTCTGGTTGCTTGATATCCCGCGGCGGCGTGAATGCTTCATTGAGCATGGGCATTACCCTGAGGCACCTGTCTTTTTCGAGCCGCTGCTGGCATTGTCGATACTGCTTGGGTTCGCCGGACTGGCCGCGACAGGGATTGGTGCACGGGCTATCATGCTCGGGGACTTCAGACTTGTCATACTCGCCCCGGCAGGGCTGGCTATGATCGCAGCTTCAATAGTGCTCACACGGAAACTGCTGCAAAAAAGCAAAGCTGCTTTAGGATAGGGTATTCATATGATGGAGCCAATTTCAAAATTCCGCGTGACCCGCGTTGGGAGCGCAGGTGCGGCAGACAGACAGGTATGCCCGCTCCCGCATCTGCGTGGCCTCGCATCCAAAATGTCAGGCCGCGCGGCCACGGGAAGTTTTGAGATTGGCTCGATAGAACTGGTGAAGGCAATATTCTCCAAGGATGCCGGCGACGCTGAAGTCCTTAAAATTTTAGGCTCCGGAAGATTTTTCCTGCAGTGTATGGCCTTGTTGGGGGTGCTGTATTTTGCGTTTCTCTGGACTTACCCGTTGATTGACCGCGACGAGGGCTTCCATGTCGGGACGGCGGCGGAGATGCTGAGGAAGGGCGACTGGATAGTACCGACAATCAACGACGAGACTTTCTTCCACAAGCCTGTGATGATCTACTGGCTGACCATGCCCTCATTGATGATTTTCGGCCACAATGAGTTCGCGGCGCGGCTGCCCTCCGCGCTGTGCATGTTTTTGCTGGTCGTGATTTTCCAGAGACTGCTCAAGAAAATCACTGGCGATGAAGTGTTCTCCAACACCTCCACATTAGTCATGGCATTCACTCCGATATATGTGATTGTGGCGAGGACGGCGCTGACCGACGGGCCCTTGCTGCTCTTCGTGACAGTCGGGCTTCTAAGCTTCTTCATCGCAATGGAGGAGAGGCGAGGCCCAGATGTAAAATGGTATCTGCTGTTCTGGCTCTGCCTTGCCTTGGGTTTCCTGACAAAGGGCCCTGTTGCACCTGCGGTGATGGGCCCGACGGTCGCGGTATACTGCATTTTTCAGAAGAAGATGCTGCATGTCCTCCGGCGCGGCATGATCCCACTGGGCATTCTAATCTTCTTCGCGGTCAACTTCTGGTATCTGATCATGATCCATCGTCTAGGGCAAGAGTATATCGAGGGCTTTTTTGTGAACCAGATATTCAAGAGGGGGACCAAGGTGCTGGTCAGCCGTGGGGGCGGGCC
>JAFGFR010000162.1 GCA_016930955.1 Victivallales bacterium
CGTGAAGCTCTATCTCGTGCTCGGCAACGCCGTGAGGACCAGCAGAAAGGCCGAGGTGGATGAAAAGACGGGCGCATTGAGGATCATCGAGCACGGCCCCGGCGACGGCAAGGTGCTGGAATCCAGCGCAATGTTCGACCAACGCGAGGGCCTGGAAACTTGGGTGCCGTTCTTCTTCAGCCCCATATCATGGGATGGGATAGTGCAGCTCAGGGCCGCACACATGGGGATCACCACCGACCCGGGTTTCAGGGACAACATCCTCTTCCTGCTGTGCTCGGTCCCCACGGAAAGATACAAGGGCATAATCGAGAACTACAGGAAAAAGAAGTAGCCCGAGCCAATTTCAAAACCCCCCGTGGCCGCGGACCCTGCTGCCGACCAAAGAAAGGGTTGGGGCGGGAGTTTTGAAATCGGCTCACCCGGCTACTTCTTGCCAGCTCGAGTATGGAACAGCCAGTTTGAGCCGCTGTACTCCTTGATCTCGCCGTTGACATAGAGTACTATCCCATAGTCCCTGTGGACATCAGGCTTGGTCCACAGCATAGGCAGGTCACCTTCGGAAAACTCGCTGTACCCACCTTTATAGATGTAGTCGCAAGTATCATCGGATATAGGCTTCCCGGGCTCTGAGGCAAGCCTCCCCGACGCAGGACTGACAAAAACCTGCGGCACCTCCAGAAAACCCCTGGCACGAAGCATGTCAAGCCCCTCAGCTCCGTCCTTCTCAGGATATTTGCCCTGAAACACATTCGCGTACATCTGAAGGGCCACAGATATCTGCTTGATGTTGTTCATACAGGCCCTTTTATGTTTTTCCGTCACCTCGGGGTCAACAGCCAACGTATCCGGCTCGACTACAGTATCCGGCACAACAGGCTTGGCCTCAAGGGGCTCAACCACGGCAGGCTCGACGGCAGGCTCTTCCACCGGCTCAGGAACTGCGGGAGGCACCACAGCCGCCGTTTTGTCGGCTGGTGGCTCTTTAACTACAACCTGCTCGACATCAATGGGGGCGGCCTCGACAATATCCGCAGGCTGTTTGGCTCCTTGGCTCCGCATGACAAACAGAACGACACCGATAAAGCACAATGCTGCGAATGCAAGCGTGATAAAAAGTTTCTTCCCCGAGCCTGACGCTTCTGCCGACTCCTCTTTGCCGGTAGAGCGCTGGGCAGGAACACCCTGCGCCTCCGCAGAATCCTTAGCAACAGAGACACCTTCTCCACACCGCAAGGCACTCTCGGGCCTCGGCTCGGTAACAGGCGCCTTCACCGCAGACATCGTGATCGCCTGCATCTTATAGCTCCTCGCTCCAGAACTAACAGCCTTGACCTTCTGAAGAGACGAAGGCTGACGCCCCTGCAACAAGGCTTCCAAGTCCCCGACCAGTTTCCCGAAGCTCTCATAGCGCCTAGACGCATCCTTATCGAGCATCTTGTCCAGCACCGACGAGCATTCCTGGGATACATCCTTGTTGCGGGTCTGGATCGCAGGATGCCTGGCCGAGACCTGGTTCTGTAGTATCTCCATGCGCGACCCGGAAGAGAAAGGGGGGGCGCCGCAAAGCAACTGGTAGAAGACTATCCCCAGGCAGTACATGTCCGAACGGAAGTCCAAATCCTCCCCCCTCGCCTGCTCCGGGCTCATATACACAGGGTCGCCTATCGCAAAACCCTCCAGCGTCAGCTTGTTGTCGTGAACCAATGATTTCGCCAAGTCAAAATCCGTGAGCATCGGCACATTCCCCTTGGCTATCAGAATCGCGTCCGGACATATATTCCTGTGCACTATACGCTGCTCACGCCAGGCATAGTCCAAAGCCTCCGCCAAAGATTTCAGCAGCTTTATGCTCTCCTTCTCGTCAAGACTCCCGCGATGCTCAAGATACTCCTCGAGAAGATAACCCTTCTCGTAGCCCGTCACTATATATTTCAACCCGTCGGACTCACCTGCGTCTAGCACAGGGAGAATATTGCGATGACGAAGCTTCTTGGCAAGTTCAGCGCCCTGCAGGAAACGCGCGGTCATCTCTTCGTCAGGAACAAGAGAAGAGGGAAGTATCCTGACCAAGACCTCATCGCCTCCGGGAACCTCCTTCGCAAGATAGACAGCAGTACCAAGAGCACACTTGCCCAATATCTTTTCAATCGTGTACCTGCCGCCTAAAACAAAATCCCTGTCCAGATCTTCCAATCCAGCCTCCTGTTTACTCTCCAGCAAAAAATTAAACCAAGTGAATCTAACCCCCCGAACAATTTTTTCAAGACCTGCATCCATACCCAAGAGCCACTCCTGCGAATTTCGCAAATATCTCACACAAAACTTGCGCCCCATAAATTTGAATACTCGAAACTTAGATGTAGATTGAGTGCCTTGAGCCCGAGCTGAAGCCCGGGCAGTCGAGCACCGCCGAGACAGACAGTAAATATCAATTGACGAGGTCAAAAAGATGAGAAGTGAAATCATGAAGCAGGGTATCGAGCGTGCTCCGCACAGGTCTCTGATGTATGCCACCGGGGTCAAGCGCGAGGATATGGGAAAACCTTTCGTGGCAGTCTGCAACTCCTACACCAATATCGTCCCGGGGCACTGCCACCTCGACAGAGTCGGGAAAATGGTCTGCGAGGAGATCAGAAAGGCCGGCGGCGTGCCATTCGAGTTCAACACCATGGCAATCTGCGACGGCATTGCCATGGGGCACTACGGGATGAAGTTCTCGTTGCCCAGCCGCGAGCTTATCGCCGACTGCGTCGAGTCAATGCTCATGGCGCACCCCTTCGACTCGATGATCTGCATACCCAACTGCGACAAGATCATTCCAGGCATGCTTATGGCGACGATGCGCCTAAACATCCCCACGGTATTCGCCTCAGGCGGCCCCATGGCCGCAGGCAAAAAGGCCGACGGGTCGGCGTGCGACCTGATTTCGGTCTTCGAGGGTGTCGCCAAAGTCAAGGCAGGATCAATCTCCGAGGCTGAGCTGGAGGCTATCGAGACTGTGAGCTGCCCAGGCCAGGGATCATGCTCCGGGATGTTTACCGCGAACAGCATGAACTGCCTCACCGAGGCTCTCGGTTTGGCCCTCCCGGGCAACGGGACAATCATCGCCACAGACCCCGAGCGCGAAAACCTCTGGAAAGCCGCGGCACGGACAGCCGTGACCCTCGCCAAGGAAGCCGGCCCACTCCCTAAAGACATCGCCACAGAGAAAGCATTCGCCAACGCCATCGTCCTCGATATGGCCATGGGTGGAAGCACAAACACCGTACTGCATACACTCGCAATTGCAAACGAGGCAGGTGTCAAACTCGACCTGCGCATGATCGACGTGATAAGCTCCAAGACACCCAACATCTGCAAGGTATCTCCCTCCAGCAACTTCCATATCGAGGACGTTGATGCCGTCGGCGGCATAGCGGCCATCATGAAGGAGATAGCCAAGGCCGGCATGCTGGACACCTCCGCCTTGACTGTCTCGGGCAAGACCATCGCCGAGGTAATCGAATCCGCCCCCGCCCCCGACGGGAAGGTCATAAAGACCATCGAGAACCCTTACAGCAAGGACGGCGGACTCGCAATCCTCTTCGGCAACCTCGCGCAAAAGGGCTCCGTGGTCAAAACCGCCGGCGTGTCACCATCCATGATGACGCACCGGGGACCGGCAGTCATCTTCGAAAGCCAGGAGGATGCCTGCAAGGGCATACTTGAAAAGAAAGTCAAGAAGGGAGATGTCGTGGTCATCCGCTACGAGGGACCCAAGGGAGGCCCCGGAATGCAGGAGATGCTCGCCCCGACAAGCTACATAATGGGACAGGGTCTCGGCGAACATGTCGGGCTGATAACCGACGGACGCTTCAGCGGCGGGACCCGCGGCGCGTGCATAGGCCATGTCAGCCCTGAGGCCGCCGCAGGAGGAAACATCGCACTCATCGAGGAAGGTGACATGATCACCATCGACATCCCCGGCAGGAAGGTCACTCTCGATGTTGATCAGGAGACTCTGGACAAACGGGCATCGAGCCTCAACCCGCCAAAGAGGGACGGGCTCTCTGGATGGCTGAAGCGTTATGCGGCAATGGCCACCAGCGCAGACACCGGCGCCATTTTGTCAGCAGACTGAGAGGACTTTGCCGCGCCTGAGCTCCCAACACGGTTCACGCGGAGTTTTGAAACTGCCTCTACTGCGGAAAGGCAAATTCATTCGCGCCGCCATGGACAGAAGGTTTTGACTTTTAACAAAAACAGTGCATATTCTTTACACAGACGCGCTTCAAACACGCTTTTATATATTTGTTTTGTCTCGGTAGTCTCAACAACTCGGAGTAGGCTATGGTTGCTGTTATTCTGATCCTCCTGATCGGGATCCTGCTCTTCCCGGCAATCGTTGTGGCAATCATCTACAACACGTTCATCTACAAACGCAACGTCGTCAAGACCGTGTTCTCAACCATTGACGTGCTGCTCAAGAAGCGCTTCGACCTCGTCCCTAATCTGGTCGAGACAGTCAAGGGCTACTCGAAGCACGAGCAAGCCGTGTTCACAAGGATTACCGAGCTCAGGAACCTGAACTCGTCGTCAAGCCTCAGCGACGACGAGAAGGTCCGCATGGACTCGGAAGTCCGCGGGGAACTCAGTAAAATCATGGCAGTAGTCGAGAACTACCCCGAGATCAAGGCAGACAAGCACTACCTCAACCTGCAGCACAACCTCACCGAGATCGAGGATCAGATTTCCGCGGCCCGAAGGGCATACAACGCAGCAGTCACAGACTTCAACAACTCATGCGAGATGTTCCCGTTCAATATCTTCGCATCAATTTTCGGATTCAAAACCAAGCAGCTCTTCCAGATAGACCACTCCCAGAGGGCCAATGTGAATGTCAACACAAATGCCTGAAAACAAAAAGACAGTCATCGAGGTCGAGAACCTCTCCGTCGGATACGACGGCAATGCAGTCCTGAAGGAATTGTCGTTCTCTGTGCGTGAAAGCGAGATATTCGTCATCCTTGGCGGATCGGGGTGCGGCAAAAGCACCCTGCTCAAGCACATGATCGGCCTCTACGACCCCATCGGAGGGGACATCAGGATCAAGGGCCGCAGCATTGTCGCCTCGACCGAGGACGAGAAGGACGACATACTCAAGCAATTCGGTGTCCTATACCAGTCGTCCGCGCTATTCAGCTCGCTCACCTTGGCCGAGAATATCGCCGTGCCCCTCAAGGAGTTCACTTCTCTCTCCGACGAAGTGATATCTGCAATGGCATCCGTCAAGCTGAGCCTCGTGGGACTCGAAGGCTACGAAAACTTCAGCCCATCCGAGATCAGCGGCGGAATGAAGAAACGCGCCGGCCTCGCAAGAGCAATGGCACTCGACCCCGAAATACTCTTCTTCGACGAGCCATCCGCAGGGCTGGACCCCATCTCCTCCGCAGACCTCGATAAACTCATCCTCGAACTCAGAGCCAAATACGGCACATCCATGGTCATCGTGACCCACGAGCTCGACAGTATCTTCGCCATAGCAGACAGAGTAATCATGCTCGATAAAGCAAGCATGGGGATTATAGAGGAAGGCGACCCGAGGGAAATGAGAAAAAAATCACCCAACCCATGGGTCAGGGAATTCTTGAACCGGTCAGACTTGAAGGAATAAAAAAATGAGCAACTCGGGAAACAAATATAAAGTCGGCATGCTGGTATTCTTCTCCTTTCTGGCGCTGCTGTCGAGCCTGCTGTCACTGGGCATCACAAAATACTTCAGAAAAACATTCGAGTTCATGACCGTCGTCAACTCCTCAGTGCAGGGACTTGACAAGGGCGCCAAGGTCAAATTCAAGGGTGTCACAGTCGGCAGCGTAAGAAGCATAAAGATCGACTCCCACAGCGAAAGCAACAACATCTTCATATTCATGGAGTTCGACCCGAAGGCATTCATCGAGAGCTCCGCACCGTACTCCATCGAGGATGAAGATGACGACCACCCCGACCCGGAGATGATTTTCAGGAAAAGCCTCGCACAATTCGTGGACAAGGGCCTCAGGTGTCAGCTCCAATACCTCGGCATCACCGGCAACCAGTACATCGAGATATCATATTTCGACCCGGCAAAACATCCCGTCAAAGAAATCACGCTTTTCCCGGGACACCCGCCATACCTGCCTTCCATCGAAAGCGCCTCTGTAACAAACATACTCGAAGAGGTCCAGGAGGCCGTAACCAAAATCGCAAAGATCGACTTCGAGAAGATTTCCGCTCAGATTGACGACTTCCTCTCCTCGGCAAACAAGCTCGTCAAGGACAAGAATACCATCCAGACAATGCAGGACCTCAGGGAGATCAGCGCGAACCTCAAGCTGCTCACCTCCAGACTCAACCGCGCACTCGACGAAAAAAGAATATCCGAGATATCAGAAAAACTCGACGGCACAATCTCAAACATCAACCAGATGGTCATTTCCACCAGAGCACTCGTCGAATACCTCGAGAAAAACCCCGAATCCGTCATCAGAGGCAAATCAGACAAACCCATCGTCGCGCCCAAATGACACCATTCTTGATCAGGAGAAACACGATGATCGCGGCAATGGTCATCCAGATTATCGAGCGGTGCCACAGGTAGTCTTGAAATTGACCCGAAGGATAAAATGAGTTTTGGACACGGGAGAGTTGACGCATACCCCGCAGCCATTGAATATGCCGGCTGGAATCAGAACATGGACAGAAAATTGTCGATACCGATAACGCAAGAGATAGTGACATAGGTAAGCAATTTATCCATAAGAACTAACGTAAAAAATTCAATTTTTTCCCTAAAACCCCTTGACAAGTGCAATTGCGCATGATAAAATACATATACTTATATAGCTAAGTTGGCTTTTTTTTACAGGAGACACTGCAAGACAATGATGGGGATTGTATCAAAGACGGGTTCAGGGTTAACTGCGCCGAAATACTACCGGATAAAAATGTACATTATCCAAGGGATAGAAAGCGGTGAATATAAGGCTGGCGGCAGACTGCCTTCAGAAAATGAACTGAGCCGACTGTTTGAAGTCAATCAGAATACAGCCAAAAAGGCCTTGAGGGAGCTCGAGCTGGAGAAATATATTTATCGTGTCCAGGGCAAGGGGAGTTATGTCGCTTCACCGGACGAGACTACATGCTTGACCGGGACGATCGCCTTATTGGTCAACAACGTTGACGATATTTTTTATTCGAGAATTGTCAAGTATATAAATAATGAAGCGACAAATCAGGATTGCCATTTGATTTTCTGCAATACCCAGCAGAGTTTTGAGATTTTGAAGAAAAACATCACGGAGATGTTGAACAACAAGAAGATCGACGGTTTCATAGCCATCCCCGCTGAACTTTCAAACAATCCGGAAGAATATAAGTTTTATCAATTCCTTAAGGGAAAAGGTGTTCATTTTGTTCTATTATATCCCCAGAAAGAAATAGATTTCGCCAATAC
>JAFGFR010000010.1 GCA_016930955.1 Victivallales bacterium
GACAGCTTAAGGTATGCACCAGCCATTTCGCCGCATCGTCTGCCACACCGGCGCTCCCGACTCGGTTCACGCGGAGTTTCGAAACTGACTTGTCATGGTTTCTTTTTGGCGCTTCCACTTTCTCTGCTTTTTTTCCCGATTTTTCTTTGCGGCTGTGGCGGTTCGAGGGAGGAGAGACGGGTGGAAGCCCTCAAGGTCGTCCAGGGGGACAGGCAGTGCGCACTTCCAAAGAGCGAATGCGACAAGGAGCTCATCGTTGAAATCTCGTATCGTTCTAGGGGTTTGTTCGGGGGCAAGGGATCGACTCACCCGGTAGCAGGCGTGCCCGTCAGATTCGAGTTGCTCCCGGGATCTGATTTGAAGATAGTCTGCGATCGCCCGATAAGCGACAATGGAGGGGTTGTCAGGGCGAGGATAATAACCGGATCCCTTATAGGTGACCAGTACTTCAAGGTTTACCCGGAAGGGTTTCCCGAGGTTTCCGAAGTCATCCGTGTGACATCGGGAGTTTATATCGACGGCAACAGGCAGGAAGCTTTTTCGGGCAACGCGCTTCCTGAGCCGATAGTCCTGACTGTCTACGGAGCCGATGGAAAGCCGGTGTCAGGGGTTCCAGTATATTTCCGTCTGACTCCTGAAAGCGAGAAGAAAAAAACCATTTCCTGCAAGCCCATGAGAATCCTTACCGATGCCGAAGGCAAGGCCCAGACTTTCTGCAAGGTAGGATCGGGGACGGGGGCGTACAGTATTATCGCCGAGGTCTCCGAGCCGGCGATGGGCATCCAGGCAAGAGGCATCGAGATCAAGGTGTTCGGGCTGAATGTGTGGGGGATAAAAGGTATTTTGATTACAGTGCTGGGCGGGCTGGCGATCTTCATCTACGGCATGCACTTGATGACAGATGGGTTGCAGATGGTCGCAGGCAACAAGATGAGAAATCTGCTTCAGTTCTTCACCCGCAACCGTGTATTCGCCGTGCTCGCTGGCACTCTGGTCACAGGGGTGATCCAGTCTTCCAGCGCATGCACGGTCATGGTCGTGGGGTTTGTAAACGCTGGTCTGCTTACCCTGACCCAGGCGATTGGTGTGGTGTTCGGTGCAAACATAGGGACGACAGTCACGGCGCAGATAATCTCCTTCAAGATAGAGCAGGTCGCTCTGCCCTGCATCGCCATTGGCCTGCTCGCACTGCTTGTGTCCAGCCGCCATGTATGGAAGGGCTGGGGCTCTACAGTGATGGGATTCGGCCTGCTGTTCTTCGGATTGGCGATCATGAGCGACGAGCTTAAATTGGTAAGCGATTTCCCCTCTGTTGTTGATTTTTTCGCCCGGTTCGATTGCTCGCCCCTGAATCCAGGATGCTACATGCCTTTTCTTTCTGTCTTGGGAGCCATGGCCATCGGAATGTTCATGACCTTTATAATACAAAGCAGCTCGGCGACGATTGGTATCGCTCTGGCACTCGCGAGCAGCGGATTGATCAACTTCTACACTGCAGTGCCGCTTATCATCGGCGACAACATAGGCACCACCATAACGGCCAACCTCGCCGCCCTGGGTGCCAACCGAAGCGCCAAGCAGGCCGCGTTTGCGCATTTCCTCTTTAACGCCTTGGGCGCGGGATATATGTTTGTGTTTTTTTTCGTTTTTTTCGACGGCTATCCGATCTACCTCTACTTTATCGACATCATTACCCCAGGCAATGTCTTTGCCGGCGAGAATGTAACCAGGCACATAGCAATGGCACATACCGCTTTCAATCTTTTCAACGTGCTGCTCTTCCTGCCTTTCATCGGGTATATTGCAAAACTCTCGAACCTAGCAATACCCCTCAAGCCTGGCGAGCAGGAGAAGATCATACATCTCGAACCTACTTTGATCAGGACTCCATATATAGCGATCGAGCAGGTCATAGGGTCCTTGAGGTACATGACCAGAGAGGCGTGGCAGATGATCAGCCTTGCGATGGAGAAGTCTTTCCTGCCCAGGAAGGTTGACGATAAGCTCAGCTCCTCTCTGATGAAGAGGGAGAATAAGATAGACAGCCTCCAAAGCGAGATAACGGCATATCTGGTCAAGCTCACCGAGGTTCAGCTACTGGAGGAGCAGGCCGGGATCGTGCCATTGCTGATGCACTGCACCAACGATGCCGAACGAATAGCAGACCATGCAGAAAATATAATTTCTCTCGCAAAGAGGCTTAAGGAATGTAAGAAGAAGTTCTCCAAGGATGCCGAGGCTGAGATTGATCTGATGTGGGGTGTGCTCAAGAGGCAGGCTGAGCATGTGATAAAGAGTTTCGAAAGGGCTGACATCTCCATGGCCGACAAGGCCAAGAAGGACGAGCGGAAGCTGGACAAGCTAGCCGTCAAGTTCGAGGAGAATCACATATCAAGGCTCAGGGGAGGTAAGTGCAATGCCGTCACCGGGGTGATTTTCCTTGAGATGCTGGCGGAGCTGGAGAAGATCGGGGATCGTTTCGACAACATTGCCGACAGGCTGCCGGATATCCTCAAGCATCATTTGAACCTGGGGGTAAGTCACCGTAATGGCGGAGCAAACGGGGAAAAATCTTGAAATATTTACGGATCTCCTGATTTATTTCCCATAATTTTGGGCTTGAAGGCCGAATCCGGCTTGATTTTTTATTTTCTTGGACAATAATTGCGCGGGTGTGATTCGTGGTGTTTAAGGTATTGACGCTGCTGTCCACGAGTCTCTTGCAGTAAAAATAAATAGTTTGGAGGGTGTACACATCGCAAAGTTGATAAGGGAGAGTGGCCGTCTGCTGGCCGGTCGGGATGTGATGGTCGTTGACCAGAACGGAGAAAAACAGGAAAACACTATGTCCGTCGCCGACGCTTTGGCTATGGCGAAGCGCGCAGGACTGGATCTGGTGCTCGTGGCGGAGAATGCCGACCCGCCGGTGTGCAGGATCATGGATTTCGGCAAGCTTCAGTATGAACACAAGAAACGCCAGCGCGACCAGAAGAAAACCCTCCACGCCAATAAACTCAAGGAGGTCAAGTACCGCCTGAGAATAGAGAAGCATGACTACGAGTGCAAGCTTGGTCATGTGATCGAGTTCCTCGACAAGGGGCACAAGGTCAAGATATCTCTCATGTTTCGGGGGAGGGAGATGGCTCATAAGGATTTCGGGCTTGACTTGGTAAGAAAGGTCATCGAGGATCTCGATGAGCACGGGAAGGCAGATTCGGAGCCGAGGATGGTCGGGAGAAGCATTTCGGTGACTCTCACGCCCTCGGCCAAAAAAGGCAGACACTGATACAGCGGCTATATATGGCCCGGCTGGCATCGGCCGTATCAGCAGTAAGCGGCTAGACCGGCTGCCGCCTGCCAGTTTTTAGGGGATGGCATGAAGTAATGCCATCGCGGGTCGTCCCAGATGCCGGGAAAGAACTAAAATAAGGAGAGAACGATGCCGAAGATGAAGACAAGGAAATGCGTGTCGAAACGTGTCAAGAAGACAGGCACCGGGAAGTACATGCACGCGCGTGCCGGCGGACGGCATATCCTCACCAAGAAGAGTGCCAAGCGCAAGCGCAGGTTGGGGCAGGACGGAGAGATAAAGAAGACCGAGATGAACAGATTGAAAGCCGCCCTGCCATATGGTCTATAAGTCCATAGACGACTGTGCGCAGCCACAAACCTGCACTATTCGGTCGTCCTTCTTTCAGGCACACATTTAAAACGGAGATATAAGAAATGGCAAGAATAACACATGGACCCACATCGAGGAAGCGCCGCAAACGAGTTCTGGAGAGGGCCAAGGGATTTCGTGGCGCCAGAAGCAAGAATATCCGCACGGCGTACGACGCGGTCGACAAGGCTATGTCCCACGCATTTGTCGGGCGCAAGCAGAAGAAGCGTCAGTACCGCAGCCTTTGGACGATCAGGATCAATGCCGCCTGCAGGCAGGCCGGGAGCAACTACAGCAGCTTCATGAACGGGCTGAAGAAAGCCGAGATTAAGATCAACCGCAAGGTGCTTGCGGACATGGCCGTCGCAGACCCTGAAGCCTTTAATGCCCTGCTCGATAAGGCTGGCGTGCTGCTGGCTTCCAAATAGCAATGTCCATTTTTTCCCTGCTGCCGTCACTGGAGGCCAGTTGACTGCTGGCGGGTAAGGTTTTGCCGTGATGACTGAACAACTTGGACAGCTTGTCGAAGATGCCAGGGAGAGGCTTTTGCAAGTATCCTGCGACAGGGATATGGAGCAGGCGAGGATAGATTTTCTTGGCCGCAAAGGTATGCTTTCGGTGATGTCCGGAAAGATGAAGGGACTGTCGCCTGAGGAACGTCCGGTGTTCGGGAAGGCTTTGAACCGAACGAAGATGGCTGTCGAAGGGCTTTTCGAGGAGGCAGCATCTAGGCTGGCTGGAGTTTCCGGCGGCCTTGTCGGGGCAGAAGCCGTTGACCTTACGCTTCCAGGAAGAAAATTCCCGGTCGGAAGCAAGCATCCCGTCACAAGAATCATTGACGAAAGCGTGGCAATCTTTCGGAGAATGGGCTTCACCGTGGCAGACGGGCCCGAGATCGAGACTGTCTACAACAATTTCGATGCCTTGAACACCCCTGCTGACCATCCATCGAGAGACCCGATGGACACCTTCTATTTCAGTGACGGGAGACTTTTGCGCACGCAGACATCCCCGGTTCAGATTAGGGTGATGAAGAGTGTGGAGCCTCCGATAAGGATAGTCGCCCCGGGAAGATGCTTCAGGCGAGACACCCCTGATGCCACGCACAGCATGAACTTTCACCAGATCGAGGGACTGTATATAGACCGAGGCGTCTCGATGGCCGATCTGAAAGGTGTCCTGCTGGCATATGCGCACGAGCTTTTCGGCCCGGATGTGTCGATCAGGCTCAGACCACACTTTTTCCCTTTCACAGAGCCAAGCGTGGAGTACGACTTCTCATGTATAATGTGCGGCGGTGAGGGGTGTCCGGTATGCAAGAACTCCGGCTGGCTCGAGATCGCTGGCGCTGGTATGGTTGACCCTGCCGTGCTCGAGGAGGTGGGGCTGGAGCCTGAGATCTGGAGCGGTTATGCCTTCGGGATGGGGATAGAGCGGATCGCCATGATCAGGTACAGGATCAGCGATATCCGTCTGCTTTACGAGAACGACCTGAGATTTCTGGAGCAGTTTTGATTAAACTCACTGTGGAGCCAGTTTCAGTACTATACGTGGCCGCGCCATCTGCCGCCCCTGCGCTCCA